>CAVGTC010000078.1:0-13561 GCA_963632255.1 Lachnospiraceae bacterium
CCTTTGACGTGGCTGACACCGTGGCGATGCGGATGCGCACGGGCTTCGGGGAGGCGGAACAACGTGACGGCATTGACGCGGTGAACGTGCGTTTCAACGAGCAGCTTGGCACGCTGACGGAAGAGAACGCGGACAGCGTTGTGCTTTCCCTCGGCCGTCCGTCCCCCGTGCTGCGTGCTGCGGGTGTGGAGGACAAGCAGATGAAGCTGTACGGCAACAAGGTTGTGAAGAAAATGCGCAAGCACGGCTTCTCCTTGGACGAGCTGCGCGACCTGCCCCGCGCGGTGGCAGACCCGATAGCAGTGTTTGACAACTACGGAGAGGCGGGCAACCGCTCCATCCTCACGGAGTTGCGGACAGACAAGGGAAATTTCCTTGTGACTATCAGTTTGGGCAAGGGGAAAGAGGATATTGATTTCAATATTGTCTCCTCCGTATTCGGCAAGGGCGAAGACAACATCGTGGACTGGCTGAACAAAGGTTTTGCCACCTATATAAACAAAGAAAAAGCCTTGAACTATCTGCATCACTCCGCACTACGCGCGGTAACCTCAGAAAGTCCAAGACTTGTTTCTGCCGCAAAGGTGGTGGAAAGTTTTGAGAACCCCAAACTTTCGGATGCGAAAAATGCGGACGGCGGCATGATGTTCCGCGAGGCTGCGGGCAAGGTGTACGACGTGGCGCACCCCCGCGCGGCGTACGAGGCTCTTGTGCGCAGCGGGTGGTATCAGACGCAGGAGGCACTGCAGGACAGCATGCTCTCGCTGCGCCGCGCGATGGAGCTGACGCTTGGCGCGGAGGGCAAGGGCAAGGTGCATGTCGAGGACATCTCCGACTTCGAGAACCCCTACACCGGCGAGAACCGCCTTTCCTCGGTGAACCACGCCGAGGCGGCGCGTTTTGAGCGCGACCTCTTCAAGCCGCTGGCGGCGGAGGTGGCGAAGCTGACAAAGGGCGGCGACGCTGCCTACGCCGAGCTGACGGACTACATGATGGCGAAGCACGGGCTTGAGCGCAACGAGGTGATGGCGGGGCGCAACGCCGCGAAGGAAGCGGACAGGGAGTTCGCCGGCACGCTGCGGGACGCGAAGCGCGCGGCGCAGGAAGACCCGTTTGACGACACGCTTGACGACATGGGCGCCGCCCTCATTGACGAGGTGTGTGCGGCGCGGGACAAGCGCGAGGAGGAGCTGTACTACACTTTCCGCCGCGACTACTCCGGCCTTACCGCGCTGACGGAGGAGGACAAGCTCGCCGCGGCGGAGAAAGCGGCACGCGCGATGGTGGAGAGCTACGAGTCCGCCCACGACACGGACGCGCTTTGGGAAAAGGTGCGCGGCGTGACGGACTTCCCGCTGCGCAAGAGCTACGAGAGCGGCATTCTTGGCAAGGCCGGGTATGACGACATCAGCAGAATGTACGACAACTATATCCCGCTGCGCGGCTTTGACGAGAAAGTGATGGAGGAGGCCTACGCTTACCTTGACGGGCGCGACGGCGCGTTCTGCACCCCGATAAAGACCGCCAAGGGGCGGCGGAGCAAGGCTGACGACCCGCTCGCCGCGATGCTGGGTATGGCTTACAGCGCGATAGCGCAGGGCAACCGCAACACGCTTGTGAAACAGCGTTTCCTCAACTTCGCGCTGTCGCACCCCAACGACCTGATGAGCGTGGACGACCTGTGGCTCGCCCGCGACCCCGTGTCGGGGGAGTGGCGGCCCGTCTTCCCCGAGTACGCGGAGGGGGACAGCCCCGAAGAAATGGAGCGCAAGTCTGCGGAGTTCCGCGAGCGGATGGAGACGCTGCTCAAGGAACACCCGGAGGACTACGCCCACGGCAAGGAGGCGGCGGACATGCCCTACCGCTTTAAGGACAAGAGCGCGGCGGGCGAGAACCGCGTGGTGGTGAAGCGCGGCGGCAGGGACTATGTGGTGACGGTGAACGGCAACCCGCGCCTTGCGCAGGCTGTGAACGGGAGGACGAACCCCGACAGCATGGAGGGCGCAATCGGCAAGGCGTACGACTTCGCGCGGAACGTGAACGGCTACCTCTCGGCCATTTACACCACGCTGAACCCCGACTTCATCGCGGGCAACTTCTTCCGTGACGCGATATACGCCAACACAATCACCTGGGTGAGGGAAGCTCCGGCGTACGCCGCGCGCTACAACGCCAATTTCGCGCGGCTCTGCAAGCCCGGTCTCATGTTGCTGCTGCTTGACAAGTCTCGGCGCGGGACGCTCGGCGCGGGCGGCATTGAGGGGCTTTTCGCCGACTTCCTCGCGGACGGCGGCGAGACGGGCTACACCGTGCTGCGCGAACAGGAGCTGCTGAAGCGCGAGACCCGCAACGCTGTGAAAGTGGCGGCGGGGAAAGCCCCCGCGCGCAAGGCGTGGGAGTGGCTTTGCGGCGTGCTTGGCGAGCTGAACCGCAGCGTGGAGCTTGCGGCGCGTTTCGCCGCGTATGCCACGTCGCGTGAGACGGGGCGCACGCGCGACCGCAGCGCGTATGACGCGAAAGAGGTGAGCGTGAACTTCAACAAGAAAGGCAGCGGCGGCAAGTTCGCCGGGCAGAACGGGCAGACACGGGCTGGCAACGCTGCGGCGGCTGTGAGCGGTTCCGGGCGTGTCCTCTACATCTTCTGGAACGCCGCGATACAGGGGACGACAAACTTCGGGCGCGCCGCGAAGCGGCATCCCGCGCGTTCCGCCGCTGCGGCGGCGGGGTGGTTCGCCCTCGGCATGCTGATGTCCGCGCTCGGCGGCGGTGACGGCGACGGCGACGACGAGGAGGAGAACGGCTACTTCAACCTGCCCGGCACGACGCGCCGCAGCAACGTGGTGTTCGGCGTGGGCGGCGGCAACTTCGTGAGCGTGCCGCTTTCCGTGGAGTACCGGGTATTCTACGGCATGGGCGAGCTTGCGATGAGCGTGTGCAGCGGCAAGGAGCGGATGCGCGACAGCGAGCTTGCGATGGCCGTGGCCTCGCAGTTGTCGCAGGCCCTGCCGCTTGACCCGCTGGGTGACGGCGGCGCGGCGGCGTTTGTGCCGAGCCTTGCGAAGACCGCCGTGGAGACGGGGCGCAACAAGAGCTGGACGGGCATGCCGATATGGCGCGAGACCCCTTGGGACGGCGGGAAGCCCGAATGGGCGAAAGCCTACCGCAACGCGAACACCGCGCTTGTCGGCACGGCGAAAGCCCTGAGCGACATGACGGGCGGCGACGACCACAAGGGCGGTGTGGTGGACATCAACCCCGCCGCCGCCGAGTACCTGCTGCGCGGCTACGCCGGCGGCCTGTGGAACATGGCGGAGAAGTTCGCCGCCACAGCGGAGACCGCCGCCGGCGCGCGTGAGTTTGAGCCCCGCAACATCCCCATACTCAACCGCGTGGTGAAGCGCAACGGCGAGAACGCCGCCTACCGCCGCGTGAACAACGAGTTTTTCCGCTACAAGAAAGAGGCGGAGGAGACGGAGCGCCTTTTCAGGGCGTACGCCAAGGACGCGCGCGCCGGCAAAGGCCCGGCGGAAGAGAGGATGGCGGAGTTCGCGCGGAGCGTGGAGGGGCGCAGGATGATGGCATTCCGCGCGATGCGCCCCTACATAGAGGAGCTTGACGGGCTTCTGAACGACCCCGCCGTCCCCGCCGGCCGCAAGGACGAGATAGAGCGGCGGCGCAACGAGGCGCGGCGGCGGCTTGTGCAGCGCATGGAGGAGATTTCAAAGGCGGCGGAGTAAATCCCCGCCCGCGGCGGAGGAGTGGGCGGACGGCGTCGCGCCGCCGCCCTTTCCTTTCCGCGCGGCGGGCATCACCGGGGGAAAGAAGTTATGCGCGCGGCGCGTTTCGCTCCCGCTATCTTTGCCCGGTACGGCGGCTGTGCCGCGAATGACACAAGGGAAATGGGAAAGAAAGAAAAGCTATACAGCATGCGCCGCGTCGGCGGCGACACCTCCGCCATGGACAGCGTGGCGGCGGACAAGGCGGCCGGCGGCTGGCGCAAGGCGTTTGACGTGCTGATGGAGGCGCAGCACTACTGGTCGCGCATGGACGACTTCCGCAGGGAGCGCGAGCGCAACAAGCGTTACACCTACGGCCGGCAGTGGGACGACGTGATAGAGGTGGACGGGTGCGCCATGCGGGAGGAGGACTACATCCGCAGCCAGGGCAACGTGCCATTGAAGAGCAACCTCATCCGCCGCCTTGTGCGCAACGTGATAGGCGTGTTCCGGTCGCAGAGCAAGGAACCCGTGTGCACCGCGCGTGACAGGGACGAGCAGCGCGTGGGCGAGACGATGACCACGATACTTCAGTGCAACATGCAGCTGAACAGGATGGACGAGTTGCTCGCGCGCACGATGGAGGAGTTCCTCATCAGCGGTTTCATAGTGCACCGCAAGAGCTACGGCTGGCGTGACGGCAAGGAGGACTGTTGGACGGACTATGTGCAGCCCAACAATTTCTTCATTGACAACAACATGCGCGACTTCCGCGGCTGGGACGTGACGGTTTTGGGCGAGGTGCATGACGTGAGCTTCGGGCAGTTGTGCGGGCAGTTCGCCCGCACGCCCGCCGACTACGAGCGCCTGCGCGTGATATACCGCAACGCGTCCCGCAAGGACTACATCGCGAGCTACGCGGCGAGTTTCGGCTACAGCCGCGCGGAGAACTACGACTTCCTTTTCGCGAGCGACCCCGGCCGCTGCCGGGTGGTGGAGGTGTGGCGCAAGGAGCGGAAGCCCCGCTACCGCTGCCACGACTACCAGAACGGCGACATATACAAGATAGACGTGTCCGACTACGCCCTTGAGGTGGAGGAGGTCAACGCGAAACGCGTGGAGGCTGGACTCGCGGCGGGCATGGCGGAGGAGGACATCCCCTTGGTGAAAGCCGAGTGGATGATGGACGACTACTGGTATTTCTACTACCTGTCCCCTTTCGGCGACGTGCTGAAGGAGGGCGAGACCCCGTTTGAGCACGGCAGCCACCCCTACGTTTTCAAGGCCTACCCTTTCATAGACGGCGAGATACACTCGTTTGTGGGTGACGTGATAGACCAGCAGCGTTACACGAACCGCCTCATCACGCTTTACGACTGGGTAGTGCGCAGCACTGCGAAAGGCGTGCTTCTCATCCCCGAGGACTGCCTGCCCGACGGCGTGAGCATGGAGGACATCGCGGAGCGTTGGAGCGAGGTGAACGGCGTGATAGCCTTCCGCCCGAGCAAGAGCGGCGCGCTGCCCCACCAAGTGGCGTCGAACGCCACGAACATCGGCATCGGCGAGCTGTTGGGCTACCAGATGAAGTTCTTTGAGGACATCAGCGGCGTGAACGGCGCGCTGCAGGGCAAGCCCGGCTTCAGCGGGATGAGCGCGAGCCTTTACTCGCAGCAGACGCAGAACGCCACGACATCGCTTTTGGACTTGCTGGAGGCATTCTCCTATTTCGTCAAGGACGGCGCGTACAAGGACGTGAAGAACATCCAGCAGTTCTACGACAGCAAGCGCGTGTTCAACATCGCGGGCAAGAGCGGGAGCATTGTGGTGTACGACCCGAAGCGCATCCGCGACGTGGAGTTTGACCTCAGCATATCGGAGAACACGGCGACCCCCGCTTACCGTCAGATAACGAACGACCTGTTGATGCAGCTGTGGCAGGCCAAGGCAATCAGCGTGAAGCAGCTGTTGGAGCAGGGCGACTTCCCGTTTGCCGACAGCCTTTTGCAGAGCATCAAGACCGAGGAGGCGGCAGCGCAGCAGCAGGCCGCCGCGCAGCAGCAGCAGGCGGCGCAGCAGCAGGCGGGCGGCGGGCAGCCCGTCCCGCAGGCGGACCCCCGCGCGATGGAGATGCTCGGGCGTTACATGGGTGACGGCGCGGCGTGACAAAGACGCGCGGGGAAAGAAAAAGGGCGGAGGGCTTTGCGGCTCTCCGTCCTTTTGTTGTGCGCTTTTGTGCGTGGCGGCGCACAATAATTGTGTGTCAGAACGAAGCCTCGGTGACCGCCTTTCCCCTCCGCGCGGTAGCGGGCGCGGCGGCGACGAGGCGCGGGACGGGCATCTCGCTGAAGCAGACGTGCAGCCCGATGGCGCGTGTCATGAGCAGGTCGTCGTGTTCGCCCGCCACCGCGCCGTACGCCCCGTTCTGTTTGCGCTCGTACGAGATGAACTCGTCAAGGCAGCGTTCGTCCCTTTCGGTGTAAAGCCCGTCGCGCACCGCCTTGACGAGGGTGGAGATGACGAGCGGCTTCGTGGAGACGTTGGTGTGGAAGCCGTACTTTCGCGGCAGCCCCTCCCTTATGTCCTCCTCCGACTGCCGCCGCGCGTAGAGGTTGGGGTAGGAGTCGCGTATCTGGTTGAGTATGAAATGCGACTGGTCGCCGTCCACCGCCCTTTCGCGGTCACGCGTCTCCAGTGTGTTGCTTTCAATGACGAGCAGCGCGTTGTCGTAGAGCGCCGCGACCTGCGCCGCTTTCCACGCGAGTATGTCCATGTCCGTGTGTCCGTACCACTGCGCCGCGACGACCGGCTTTCCCCCGTCAAGCATCGGGGCGCGGTCAATGACGAGGATGACTGACCAGTCCGCTTTCGCCCCGCGCCCGCCGATGTCCACCACGGCGAGGTAGCGGTCGGTGACGCGCTCCTCCCCGGCCTGCGGCACTTCCGGCAACCCCCACACCCAGAAGCGCCCCTGCGCGTCCGGCGAGAGCCTCACGCCCGTGAGCGCGGCATCCCCCTCCGTCCCGTCCGCCGAGACCTCCCCCGTAAGGCGCGGCGGGCGGCAGGCGGGGCGCAGCTTTTCCACGAGGTAGCGGTCGAACACCCTCTGCCCCGAGTGCGTGAACGCCTCTATGTCGTCCGACGGGAACTCCGCCGCCATCTGCCCGTGGTCGTTGTACTTGCGCCTTTCCGCCATGTACCACGCTATGGCCTGCAGGGTGGCCCCCTTTTCCCACAGCCACCAGATGTATTTCCCCGGCTCCTCGCGCTCGGAGGCTGCGGCCTCCCCCTCCCTGCGCCGCCACATCTCCCGCGCGAAAGACTCCTCGTCCTCCAAGCGCGCGGAGTACTGGTCAATCTCAAACCACGGGACGAAGAGCGCGGAGAACTGCGACCGCCCCGCCTTTGCCGCCACATACTCCCGGTGGAAGAAGTTTCCCGTGCCGTTGGCCGTGCTTTCGTAGACAATCATGGTGTACGGCTCGTAAAGCACGCCCGAGCATGCCGAGCGCACGATGTCCTCCGGGCGTTTGCCGTCCGTCGCCCGCCATATTCCCACCTCCGAGAGGTGGACGAGGCTGTAATCACCGCCGCGGCAGCTGTCGGGACGCTCCGCCGTGCCTATCTTTATCTTGAAGTTGCGCTGCGGGACGCGGTACGCGCTTCCCGACTTGCCCACGGGGACGAGTTTCTTCTCCCCCTCGTCCGCGTCCTCGCCCACGGGGTGGAGCATGCGCGCGGGGTACGCCGAGACCATGCGGTCGAACATGTCCTTTATCTCGTCCGAAGCCGCGCCCTGGTGCGCGATGATGAGCGAGTTGAGGCCCACCTTGTGCGTCAGCTGCAGCCACGCCATGTAGAGCTGCGACGTGGTAGAGCCTCCCCACTGCCTTGCCTTGAGCATCACCACGCGAATTGGCTTTCCCGCCAGCCTGTCCTTTTCAAGGACGGAGACGAAACGCCGCTGCGGCCGCGTGAGGCGGAACAGCACGTCCCCGCCGCCGCCTTTCCGCTTGATGTATGCGAAGCACGCCGCCCAGAACGGGAAGTCGTGGCGGCAGCGCAGGCGCACGAACTGCCGCGCCACCAGCTCGCGGCGTTGCGGCGTGGGTTCGGCGTGCAGCACGGAGCGTATGAACGCGCCGACCGAGCCGTGCCTCGCGAGGCCGTCCACGAGCGGGACGGAGAGCATGGCCACGGGAAGCCACTGGCGCGGCAGGGCGAAGTCGCGGATGCGCACGAGTTTCCTTTCGCCCACCGACCCCTCCCCCGTGACCGGGTTGAACCTGGCGGCGGCGGCGGCGAGCCTCCTTTTGTTTTCGGCGAGTATGTCAGCGACAGCCTTTTCCATCCTTTGCTTTTATCTTGAACGGCGCGTTGAGCGCTGCGGCGGCGAGTCCGAGCGCGAAGCACCAGAGGTGAAGCCACCCTCCCACCCCCGGCAGGAGGAAGCCCGCCGCGAGGTACGCCGCCATCCACGCGGAGAAATACATTTTGCGGCGGACGCGGAACAGCAGTGTGGCGAAAAGGAAGAACACCACGCCCGAAAGCCCCGCCACGGGCTTTTGCACGCCGAAAACGGCGGCGGGGAAAGCGGACGACGCCAGCCACGCGAGCGCGAGGCGGCGCGGCGTGACCCCGTAGGTGAAAGCCACGGAGAGCAGCGCCCACGCGTTGAGCGCGGCGTGCGGCACGTTGGCGTGGAAGAGCGGGTGCAGCAGCCTCGGCGCGGCGGCGCACCCCGCCGCAATCCCCATCCCGCAGTCCCCGAGCGGGGAGAGGGCCGTCACAGCGAGCGCGAGCGCAAGCGCAAGAGCCTTTCCCTTTTTTTCCTGTTCCATTCCTTTCTCAGTTTGCACACAATCATCTTCACGCTCCCCGCAGTGAGGTAGAAACTCGGCGCGGGCTGCGCCACCACATCCGCGCAGAGCGCGAGGAGCGGCCGGCTGTCCCCGCCGCGCCGCAACAAAGCCACGCGGCGCGATATTTCCCCGAACATCTCCCTTTTCCCGCAGTGCATCCGCGCGAGCGCGTCCTTTCCCCGCGCGACGAGCGACACCACAAGGGCGGCGCGTGAGGGCGAGACATAGAAGCGCGGCGCGGGTGAAGCTGCCACGCGGGCGTAAACAGCGGGGAGCGAGATGTGCCGGCACTCGGCGACACAGCGGTCGTACGCCGCCATGAGGTCGCGCCCGCGCTCACCGGCGCACTCGGCGACAGAGCCTTTCCTTTTCATCTTGGCAACAGTGTTGGGTACACACAAAGTTAGCGATATGCGGCGTGTGTAAAAAGATAACGCCGCGTGTGTGTGCCGTGAATTTATTTTTGCGTGTGTTTTAAGCGGAAAACGGCATCATATGGCAGACACGAAAAATAGCAAGAGCCGCCGCGACAGCGTGCTTGAGCGGCTGCGCGGCAAGAACCCGGAGGGCAACTACGACGACGAGGAGACCCTTTTCGGGCAGATAGACGACGACTACGCGGACTACGACAGCCGCCTGAAGGACTACGAGGAGGAGGAGCGCAAGTTTTCCGACATGTTCACGGCAGACCCGCGCAGCGCGATGTTCCTCTCCGAGTGGAAGAGCGGCAAGCACCCCGTCGTGGCCTTGGTGGAGATGTTCGGCGACGACTTCGTGGAGGAGATGAAAGACCCCAAGAAGCAGCTTGAGCTTGCCGAGGCGAGCAAGAAATTCGCGGAGCGCGTGGCAAAGGAGAAAGAGTACGACGAGCAGTATTCCAAGAACATAGGGGAGACCCGCGAGGCGGTCGCCCGCATGCAGGAGGAGGAGGGCTTGTCGGACGAGGATGTGGACAAGGCGATGGAGTTTCTTGTCGGCATCATGAAAGACGGCCTCCTCGGCAAGTTCAGCCCCGGGAGCATACACATGGCGCTTGACGCTGTGAACCATGACGCGGACGTGGAGTACGCCCGCGGCGAGGGCGAGGTCGCGGGTCGCAACGCCCGCATAGAGGAGAAGCTGCGCAAGCGCGGGCGCGGGGACGGCACTGCGAGCCTCGGCGGCAGGAACGCCGGCGGCGGGCACGGCATGCCCGACCTCGGCGCGTTGTCCGTTGCCGACAGCGCGGACATATGGGAGCGCGGCGGCGAGCGTCGCACCTCGTACAAGTGAGCGTAAGGAACACACCAACAACAAAAAGAAAAGGGAAAGGAAATGAAGAAGAAGAAAGTGATGAAGACGCTCGGCGTAGTGGCGAACGGTCTTCTTTCCGCAGCCGCAGTGGCTGCCGGCGCCGGTAACGGCGTGCTGATGGGCGCGGCGAGCGCGCTGCCCGACGCGGGCAAGACCGAGGGCGGGTCCGACGGTGACGGCGGCGCGGGCATCTCCACGGAGACGGCGGGGCGCGCCTACGGTGACGCGAACTTTTATCTGAGCGATGTAGACAAGCGCATCGTGAAGATACGCCCGATGGCGACCCCGATAGACCAGATAAGCCGTTACGCGAAGAGCGCGGGCAGTGACAGCTTTGAGGTGAAGTACTACTCGGTCGGCACGCGCGAGGTGAAGTGCAAGACCAACAAGGCCGTGGAGAAGCAGACGAGCGGCGCGAGCATCTCGCTCCCCGTTGAGGACGCGAACATGTTCACGCTTGACGACACCATCCGTGTCGTTGGCGTGAAAGGCGTGTACAACGAGAAAGGCGTGAAATACGACGCTGACGACGAGAACACGCCCGACCTTGTGCTGTGCGTGTGCGGCAAGAACAGCGACACCAACCTGCCCACCGTGTACGCGGTGAACGGCGAGTGGGACGAGAGCAGCAAGCAGGCCATCTATGTGCCGGCCATTCCCGAGGGGACTACCCTTGTGCGCATGGGCAAGGCCTGCGGCGAGCTTGACGTGCAGACGGGCCGTTTCAACAACATCCCGATGCCCGAGACGCAGTACTGCCAGAACTTCATGATACAGGTTGAGCAGTCCACCTTTGACAAGATTGCCGCCAAGGAGGTGAACTGGAACTTCTCCGACATTGAGGAGGACGGCGTGTACGACATGCGCCTCGCGATGGAGAACACCTACCTCTTCGGCGTGAAGAACGTGGTGAAGCACCCCGCCAAGGACGGCATGAACACTTGGTTCACGGGCGGCATCTGGTGGATGGCCGGCAAGGACATCGAGGTCGGCGCGTGGGACGCTGACAAGAAGTGCGCGGTCATCACGGACGACAACCTTGTGGACATCACCAAGGACTTGTTTGTCGGCACGGGCATCGGCAACAAGCGCAAGATTTTGCTCTGCGGCTCTGACATGCTGAGCGCGTTCTCCAAGATAAAGAGCGACAAGTTCCGCCTGAAGGACACCGTGGAGGTGTGGAACCTCAAGTTCAAGAGCTGGGACACCGACTTCGGCGAGGTGCTGACCATCCACCACGAGCTGTTTGACGCGAACGGGATGAGCGACTGCGGCTTCGCCCTTGACCCCGAGTATCTTTCCAAGAAGACCCATGTGAACTGGGCTCGCAACGTGCTTGACCTGCAGAAGGCCGGAGTGCGCCGCACTGACGCGGTGGTGATACAGGAGGTGAGCTGCCTTTACCTGCGCTACGCCAAGGCGCACGCGAGAATGCGACTCGCGAAAGCTCCCACTGAGGGTGACTGAGAAAGCCCGGCGGAGGACAAGGAGGAGGGGGGACGGGTTCTCCCCTCCTTTTGGTTGAGAACGGAATGACAAAACGGAGAGAAGAGAATGGAAAAGAGATACAAGTCAAACACCCACGCGTGCCTCAGTGTGTCGCTGCGCGGCGGCGGCAACGCCCGCGTGTCGTTCATGCCGCTGTCGGGCGGCGGCAGCGTCTACTCCACGGACGACGAGGGCGTGCAGTGGGGTTTGGAACACCACTGCAAGTACGGCAAGCTTTTCACGCTTGACGGCGCGGAGAAGAAAGCGGCGGCGGTTGAGCCCCCCGCAGTGGAGGGGAAAGTGGTCAAGCTGAGCGACTGGGACACGGCCAAGGACTACGTTTCGGAGAACTTCGGCGTGAGCAGGACGAAGCTGCACACCCGCAAGCAGATAGTGGCTGCGGCGAAAGCGCGCGGCGTGGTTTTTGACATAGCGGACTGAAAGCGGTATGGTGTACACGACGGAAGAGATAGCGAGGGACGCGCGTGTGTGCCTTGACCTCAACGAGTCCCCCGCGCAGCTTTTGGCGGACGGGGACATGGACACGCTGACCACGGACGCGGTCATACGCTCCAAGATAGGCGACGCGGCGGCGCGTGTGCTGTCCTCCGCCCCGTCCGGGCTACTTGACGGCGGGCACCGTTTCGGCGACGCGCTGTATTGGGGCGTGGACGGGTGCGGGTGGACATTGCTCCCGCCCGATTTCCTGCGCCTCATCGTGTTTGAGATGAGCGACTGGGAGCGCGGCGTGACCGTGGCAATAAGCGGTGACGATGCTGTGTACGCCTTGCAGCGCGGGCGTTACAAGGGCTTGCGCGGCACGCCGCAGAACCCAGTCTGCGCCTTGGTGACGCGCCCTGAGGGCAGGGCGCTGGAGTTTTACGCGAGCAAGGACGAGACCGCGTACGTCCGCCGCGCCCTTTACCAGCCTTACCCCGCCGAGGACGCGGACGGCGGGTGGGACATCCCGCAGCGGTGCTACCGCGCGGTGGTGTATATGACCGCCGCCCTTGCGGCGCAGGCGTTCGGCGAGGACGGGAAAGCGGCCGCGCTGACAGGACAAAGCAACGAAGCATTGATATGAGCGAGACAAACAAGCAGTATGACGGCGGCGTGAGCGTGGGGCGCGATGTCGCTGTGGGCGGCAGCGTGAGCGTTGGCCGCGATATGAAAGTGGCGCACAACTTGAAAGTGGAGGGCTGGCTTGAGGCCAAGAACGTGAAAAGCGCGAACAAGGGCGTTTTCCTCAGCGCGGACAAGCTCAGCGCGGCGTACCCGAAGCCCGAGAAAGGGTGGTGGGCGCTTGTGCCTGACGGTGACAAGAGCCTGATGGTCTATGTGTCAAACGGCACGAAGTGGGAGGACAGCGGCGAAATGGTGTCCGTTGAGGTGGATGTCGTCTCGCTGGAGGAACAGATGTCCGGGGAGACGCAGGCGCGTGAAGCGGCGGACACCGCCTTGCGGCAGGCCGTCACCACAGAGGAGACCGAGCGCAAGCAGGGGGACGCGGACTTGCTGGCGCAGATAGACAGCACATCAAAGACGCTCGCCGCCGCCATCACCAGCGAGGAGCAGTACCGCAGCGCGAAAGACACCGAGCTCGGCACGCGCACGACCACGCTGGAGAATATTATACAAGGCACGATTGATAACGGGGTGATTGAGATAACCCCGTCCGCGAGCAGCGTGAACATCCGCCTGGATGACTGGTTCGGCCACGCGACCTTTGAGAGAGACATACCCGCAGCGACCACGGAAAATGCCGGTGCCATGACCGCTGTGCAGGTCACGAGCCTCGAATACGCGCAGACGCAGGCGGACGCAAACTCGGCCGAGATTAACAAACTCTCGGTATGGGAGGCAACCGCCACGGAAACGGGCGTGACGGTGCAGACGCGCAGCGCAATATCGCAGACCGCCGCGCACTCCGTCACCCTGCCCGCCGCCACCGCCACGGGCGCGGGTGTCATGACAGCCAAGCAGGCCGCAAGCCTTGAAAGCGCGGCAAGCACGGCCGACAAGGCGTGGCAGCAGAGCAACGCTAACAAGACCGCCATCGCAACCGAGGAGACCGAGCGCAAGCAGGGGGACGCGGACTTGCTGGCGCAGATAGACAGCACCTCAAAGACGCTTGCCGCCGCCATCACCAACGAGGAGCAGTACCGCAGCGCGAAGGACACCGCGCTGCAAAGCCAGATAACGCAG
>CAVGTC010000079.1:0-13523 GCA_963632255.1 Lachnospiraceae bacterium
CCCGTCACTGAAGTGCGGCTTGGCCTTCAAGGTGCCACGGCATCGGCGCTACAGGTCGGCGGCGTGTCGCGACGAAGCCCATTTCCGCCTCCGGCGGGGCGCCGGAATGTTAAATCCGCCCCGACCCTCATTTTGTCATTTTGACAGCTTTTCCGCCCCAAAAGTGACAATTTGTTTTTTTGAGTCAGCACGAGAGCTGCCGTCATGCGGTGCCACATCCGCCTTCTTGGAATGCGCATGGCATCGCGCGACGCTTGTCGCAGGACGGACGGCGATGCAGTGAAACAATGCGGGCACGCCGGCGGCCATAAAGCCGGGCGTGCCCGTGTATGCAAATGCGTCATCCGCTTGTGTGCGGCGGCGCGTGTGGTGCAGGGATTATTTTACCATCACTTTCTCCACGCGTCCGTTGGCGCGCTTCACAATGTTGACGCCGCGCTGCAGGGCGGAGATGCGCTTGCCGTCCACTGCGTAGCGTGCCACGATGGCCGCGCTGCCGCTTGCGTCGGCGGTGGCGCCGGTGATGCCGGCAGGTTCGGCGTTTACGTCAAGCACAAAGCACTCGTACGTGCCGTCCGAGGTCTGTCCGTAGCCCGTGATGTACTTCCCGTCGGCTGAGATGTTGGTAGCGAGGCTCCAGTCGTAGGAGGCGAAAGCCGTCTCCGCCTTATAGGCTGCGGTGAAGAGAAGCGGCTGCTCGTCGGAGGCGCGTTTAACGAAAGGCTTTGCGTCGCCGCTCCACAGCGAGCCCACGTAGCCCACCACGGTGCCGTCGTCGGCTATGTCGCAGGGCGATATCTCCGCGTCGGTGTCGATGCCGTTGTTGCCGTCAGCGGCAATCACCGTGAGTTTGCCCTCCTGCAGGTCGTACACGCCGAAGCTGCCGTAGCCCTCGCTGTTGGTGTCGTCGTCAAGTTCGTAGTTGCGCTGAAGGTATACGGCAATGTAGCGGCCGTTGTCACTGATGTCCTCGGGCGAGAAGCAGTAGTAGGGCAGGTCGCCGTAGCCCGGCTCATAGTAGTCCTTACTCACGATGTCGTAAGCCCAGGTGGCGCCGTCGTCCTGCAGTTTCCATATGATGAGGGGCATGGCGCCCATGTCGTCCTCAAGGTAGCCCACGATGGTTTTGCCGTCACCGCTGACAAACTTGGCCACCGCGCCGTATACCGTGTAGCCCGCTTCTTCCTCAGTGGGCACGGACAGCAGCGAAAGCTTACCGTCCGTCCACACGATGGGGTAGCTGTAGTCCAGAAAAGCGCAGCCCACCACGGTTTTACCGTCACCGGACACGGCGAAGGCGCATGTCTCGTAGCCGTCCTCGGCGGTGTACTGCTCAAGCTCGGTCAGGTTGCCGTCCTTGTCCATCGTGACGGGCGTGCTGCCGAGGTAGCCGGCGGCGAGTCCGTTGTCGTTTACCTGGCGCAGCTCGCTGTCAATGGCGTCGCCGCTCTCGTCGGTGGGGCCGTCCTTGTAGACGACGGTCTGCGCGGCGGTGTCGTAGAGAAACATCGCGGCGGCCGTCGTGGTGCCGCAGACGTACTTGCCGGCGGGCGAGAGGGCGAGTGCCTCTAGCGAGCCGTGGAGGCCGTCGGCGGGGATAAGGGTGTTGCGCTGCGCGTCCGCGCTTGTTGCCACTGCAAGAAGCAGTGCGGGAAGTAGAAGTTTCTTCATAAGCTTGCTTTGTTGTTTGATGTTTCCGTTCGTGCCGTACTTTTCCGCTTGCGGCAGGGCGGCTTTGCGTTGGCTCACCCTGTCGGGATGTGCAAAATTGCGCATTTGTATTGTGTTTGACCTACGGAAAGGCGAAATAATTACGAACAATCGGTCGAAAATGTGCTTTTTGTCAGTAAAAATCCTCCGCAGCTGTCTTTTTGCTTATATTGGCAGGTATGGAAACGAGCTTCCCGCGACACGCAAAAGGCACGCCGACGGGGCGTGCCTTTTGCGTGTGCGCTTATTGCGTGTGCGCTTTCTGCTGTGGCGGCGGGGCGGCGGTTGGGTAGCCGGCCGCGCATTTGTCAAAACGGGTAGCCTATGGCGAAGTGCAACCCGAGCGCGTCCTTGAAGCGCTCAATGTTGTAAAAGCCCCGGCGCGAGGTGGCGTAGGGAGCGTGCAGCCCGATGCCCCAGTCAAGGCGCAGCACGAGGAAGTCGAGGTCGTAGCGCACGCCGATGCCCGTGCCGAGGGCGATGTTCTTTATGGTGGAGGCCGTGAGTTTCCCGCCCGGGCGCGACGCGTCGTCGCGCAGCAGCCACACGTTGCCCGCGTCAAGGAAAACCGCGCCGTACAGACTGCCGAAGAGGTGCGCCCGCAGCTCGGCGTTGGCCTCCAGCTTTATGTCGCCCGTCTGGTCCATGTAGGCGTATTTCGACTCGCCCGCGCGGTAGGAGCCGGGACCGAGGGTGCGCACGGTGAAGGCACGCACACTGTTGGCGCCGCCCGCGTAAAACTGCTCGGAGTAGGGCGCGGACTTGCTGTTGCCGTAGCTGCACACCACGCCACCGAAGAAGCGCGTGGCTATCTCAAGGCCGCTTGTGAGCCGGAAGGTTTTGTGCGCCTCGGCGGTTATCTTCACAAACTGCGCGAAGGGGTTGCCGAAGAGGTTTTTGTCCCTCCGCGCGAAACGCTGCCCCGCCGCCGCGTAAATGGCCGAGGTCACGTTGCCCGCCTCCTTGGCGTGCAGCTGCAGCCAGAGCGGGTTGCGCGTGCCCGACTTTGACTGGTAGGTGAAGGTATAGCTGAGCGAGGGCACAAACTGGTCGCGCATGGAGAGGTATAGCGCGGGGTTGGCGTTCATTATCGAGTCAAACCCCGCCGTGGTGTGCAGCAGTTTGTCGAAGTCGAGGCTGAAGAGCGTCAGCTCGTGCTGGCGGCGCGTGCCGCGGCTCCAGTTGTAGGTGAGCCCCAGCCCCATGCTTATCATGTTGTAGAAGTTGGAGCGGTTGCGCCAGTCGGCGTCAAGCGCCACCTGCGTGGAGCCCGCGACGCGGCGGTGCCGCTTTGCAGAGCCGGGCATGAGGAAGCGCGGGAAGCTGAGCGAGAGTTTCGTGCCAAGCTCGTAGGAGTTTAGCAGCGAGTTGTGCGCCTTCGCGCCCGTGCCGATTTGCCACTCGTACGAGCCGAATATCTTGAACGCCACTTTCTCGCCGCCGCCGAAAGCGTTGCGCTTGGCCAGCTCGTACGACACGCCGGGACCTATCTGCTGGTTGCTTTTCATCGTGGCGTTCATCTCAAAGGTGGAGTCGTACAGCTTGTCCATCAGCGCCGTCACCACCACGTCGAGCGTGTCGCAGGTGGCTGAGGTGTCGCGCGGTGCGTAGCTCACGTCCATTTGCCCCAGCACTCCCATCGCGCTCAGCTTCTCGAGGGTGGTCTGCTGGTCCGTCAGACGGTAGGGCTCGCCCCGGCGGTGGACGATGGCACGACGCCACATCCCCGCACGCAGCGGCAGTTTGTCGCCGGAGTAGTTGAACGTGAACGACCGCCGCGCGAGCGTCTTGTCAAGCACGTCGCTCTCGCTGCGCCGCACGCTTACGTAGGTGTGGCCGATGTACCACGGGTGGCCGGCGCGAGCCGGAAGCTGGGCGGCCGGCACCACCTGCAGCTGCACGTAGTCCGGACGCGCCACCGTGTCCGCGCGGAAGGTGGTGTAGCCCGAGCTGTAATAGTAGAAGCCGTTGTCGCGCATCAGCTCCTCTATGCGCGTCTGCTCGGCGGAAAGGTTCACCACGCTGAATGCGTCGCCGGAGTGCAGCTTGCCGCCGCCCGCGTTGGCACTCAGCACGTCCCGCATGTAGGCGGGGAAGCCGCGGTACTCCACGCTGTCGAGGCGGTACAGCTTGCCCGCCCGCACGTCGTAGCGCACCTTCGCCTTGCGCGGGTTGCGCTGCGTAAGCACCTCATAGCCCACCTTGCCTTGAAAGTAGCCGTAGTTGTGCAGCGTGTTGGTGGCCACTTTCGTGCGCATCTCCGGACTTACCGAGCTGACAAGCACCGGCTCCGTGCCGAAAGTGCGGTACACCCATTTCCCCAGTTTGCCCTTGCTGTCCGCCAGCCCGTTGTGTATCCAAAGGCCTATCTGCAGCGGACTGCGGTATTTCGACGAGCCGAAGAGCGCGTTGTTGGGCGGGTAGGCAAGCACCGCCTCCACCTCCTCGCGCGCCGTGGCGAAGTCCGCCTCCTCGCGCTTGACCTCCGCCTTCTGCTCCTTGCGCTCGCCGGCGGTGAGCTGCTGCTTGTTTTGCGCAAGCGCCTCGCCCATCCTTGCCACCCCCTTGCCGCTCAGCACGTCGCTCACGGCCTCGACGGCGTTGCTCACAGCCGTGATGACCCCGACCGAGTCGTTTTTAAGCCGCCGTACGCGCTGCGCGGGCGTGTCCGTGTAGGTGATGGACGAGATGCCGGTGTACAGCTGCTCGCCCTCGGGCAGCGCCGAGGTGGTTGAGCAGCCCGCGCACAGGGCGGCGAGTGCGAGCGCGGCCGCCGCCAGGGCGGCGTGCGGCTTGCGGGTGGGGAAGTGGATGGACATTATATATAAGGAGTGGTGGGGTGTTGTCTGATGCAAAATGGGTGGGGCAAAGTGAGTCGGGACGTGCCGGGCGGAAGTATGCGGCGGGCGGCGGCAAGGTTGCGGCACCGCGCGGCGGTCACTGGTCCGACTTTTTCTTCTTGAATACGAAAAGCTCGCCGAGGCGGTCGGTCTTGCGGCGCAGCACGAGTCCCGCGCCGCCTTTCGCCAGCTGCCCCTCGAGCGGGTCCTGCGTGTCGCGGTCGTAAAACACCTTGACGTAGCGCGAGGCACCGTCGTCAAGGCGGTACTCCACGGACACGTTGTTGATGAAGCTGCCCGCCGAGTTCTGCGCGTCGGCGCCGGTGCTTACCTTTCCGCCGAGTATCACGCTGATGCGGTTGCCCCAGAAGCGTTTGGCAAACTGGAAGGAGTAGTCGGTCGTGGCGGTGCCGCTTTCCGACGTGCCGCTTTCCACGCCGAGGCTTATGTCTATGGTCTTGAGTGCCGAGCCCGCGATGTTCTGAATCTCGTTCTGCAGGAAAGCGTTGAGGGCGTTGCTCGCCTTGAACCCGCTGCCCGACATCACCGACTCGTCCGTCATGTACATGCCCGTGGCCATCATCGCCACGGCCGCTTTCCCGCGCTGCTCCTTGGACATCGCGGCGAGCTGGTTCTGCACGTTGAGGTCCTCGGGCGCCTCGATGGTGAACTCCAACCCCATCTTGTCAAGCGGCTGCGTAAGCTGCACGCCCACGTCAAAGCTCACCGAGCGCTGCTGGTCGTTTTCGGTCACCACGGCCTTGGTGCGCTCTTTCGCCGTGATGCTGAGCGTCGGGTTTGCCATATCGCCGGTGAACTCCACGTAGCTTCCCTGCACGAGCTGGAACGTTTTGAGCGGAATGACAGGTAGGGCGTACTTCATCTCGCCGCTGTTGACGGTGAAGCGTCCCGTGAGGCGCGTGTCGCCCTGCTGCGTCATGCGCATGGTGAGGTCGCCGCCGCCCTCTATGTCCACGTAGCTCTGCCCGTCCTCACTGAGGTTGCAGTGAAACTGCGCCGCTTCACTGACGGAGATTCCCAGCGTCATGTCAAAGCCTCCCTCGGCCGCCGCTTTCGCCTCCTCGGTGGCGGTGGTGTCGGAGAAGTCGGCAAACTGCACGAGGTCGTGCAGGCGGTCGTCCACGGAAAGGGGCGAGTCTTTGAGGATGTAGGTGACGTCCGTACGGTCAAGCACCTCCAGCTTGCCGCGCATATATATATTGTCCGCCGTGCCGCGCATCGTGCCGCTGTAGTTGGCGTACACCTTGCCGAAGACGGTGGACTTTGCCTTCTTCTTCGTATTGATGAGCTCGAAGTTCTGCGCCCGCATCGTAAAGTCCAGCCCAATGCGGCTGAAGTCCGCCATGTCCAGCTTGCCGTCCAGCACGAGCGGCTCTTTCCCCGTGGAGTAGAGGTTGTAGTTGTCAAATATTACTCGGCTGTCCTTTATCTCCACCGCGCGCTCGTCCGTGCGGAAGTCGAAGCCGTACACGTCCGAGTAGACGTGCGCGCTGTCAAGATCGAGGCTGCCGTCAATCTGCGGGCTGTCGAGCGTCCCCTTCACCGTCAGGTCGCCCTTCGCCATGCCCCGCAGTGCCACGTCCGCGCCGGAGAGCATCCCGTTGAGCATCTGCAACGGGAAGTCGTGCAGCTGCGCGTCGCCGTCAAACGTGCCCCCGCCCGCCGTGTCGTGGTAGGTGCCGTTGCAGGCAAGCACCTCCTCGCCGTTCGAGCTGATGAAGGCCGAGGCGTGGTGTTCGCCGCCTCCCTTGGGCAGGTAGATGGCCTCAACGCCCACGTTGCCGAGATCCGTGCCCTCGTACTTGAAACCCTCCGCCTCAAGCGACGCCATTGCCGAAAGGCTCTTGGTGACCGGATTGGAGGTGACGTGAATGTCGCCGTTGAGCTTGCCCCCAAGGCGCGGAAGGTAAGGCAGCACGGTGGAAAGCTCGGCGAGGTTGACCTGCGTCACGCCGAGAGTGATGTCGTTGAGGCTGTCGTTGGGCGTGTCGTATATCTGCAGCCCCGTCCCGTCGTCGGCAAGCAGGTCCACGCTGGCCTTTATGCGCTTGTCCTTTCCAAGGAAAATATAGTTGTCCGCGTTTACGCGGAAGTTGCGGTAGGCAAGCACCGGGTGTTCGGGGTAGAGGTGCAGGTTAATACCGTCCTCCGCCACGTTGGCCTGCAGCCCGAGGTTAACGCCCGTGTCGCCCTCGTTGTCAAGGTAGGTAAGCTCCACACCCGCGCCGGTGGCGAGCAGGTACGACTTGAGGCGCAGCTCCAGCGGCGTGGGGTTGGACTTCTTGTAGTTTTTCACCACGCCGTACAGCTGCACGCCCGTCGTGTCCTGCACGATGCGTGCGTCTATCGTGTCAAGCAGCAGCGTCCCCACCGCGAGGCTGCCCACCCGCGCCGCGCCCGTCATGCCCTCCTCGGGCGATGTGTTGAGGTTGAGGTACGCCGAGGAGAACGAGTAGCCGCGGAAGCGCGCGATGTTATACAGCGGGTTGTCCTGTCCCGCGTCAAGGTACAGCGAGGCGGCTGGCAACAGACTTTTGAGCCTTTCCTGGTCGATGGAGCGCCGCTCGGCCTGCGCCGAAAGCTCTTTCGCGATGCGCCCGCACGCCTCCGTCACGCGCGAAAGTCCGCCGCCCGCGCCGAGGCGCAGTGTCAGGTCGCCCGCCGCCACCCGCGCCGTGGTGGTGTCGCGCGAGGTGTCAAAGGCGAAGTTGAGGTCTTTTGCCATCATGCTGCGGCGCGGCGTGGTGAAATGGTTGGAGCGCAGACTTCCGCTCACGCCGTAGGCAGTGAAGGCACGGTCGGTGTAGGCTTGCAGGTCTACGCTGGTGCCGAAGAGCAGTGAGTCCTCCGTCGCGCCAATCTCCCTCAGGTCGACGCCGGGGATGTCGGCTTTCAGTCCGAGGTCAATGCGCCGCGCCCCAATCGTGGCAAGCAGCGTGCCGTCCGCCCGCAGGCACTCGTTGGGGGAGTGGAAGACGCACTCCGCCTTGCCGTCGCGCAGCCGCGCTTTCAACTTGAGTCCCGAGAGGTTGTACTTGGCGTAGGCGAAACTTCCCACCTTCGCGTCCGCCGCCAGCCGCGCCCGAGGGGAGAGCGGGTTAAAACCACGCCCCTCCGCTTTTACCTGGCCGCTGAATGGCGACGCGTCAAGTCCGCGCACAAAGCCGCTGACAGGGAAAGCGCGCGCCACCAGTGCCGCGCGGTAGCTTTCGACACGCGTGTCGGCCTTCGCTTTCGCCGCGAGCGAGCCGCCGCGTGCCGTGAGCCGCACGTCGGCGGTGTAGAAGGAAGTGTTGAAAGAAAGTTTGCCCTTCGCCGCCGTGCCGTCGGGGATGTCAAACGAACTCCGCACGGAGGCGGGCAGCAGCCGGCGCACGGCGGCAAGCCGCCCCGTGGTGAGCGCGAAGGAGGCTGTGCCGCGCCGCCAGTCCTCCAAGGGCGAGGCGGCCTGCGCTTCGGCAGTGAGCTTCGCTATACCCGGCAGTTCGGCCAGCAGGCTCTCCACCACGGCGCGGCGCGTGTTGCCGTGCGCCTTGGCTCGTAGCGTGGCGCTTTTGCCCGGCAGTTTGGCCAGCACGCTTGCGGGTACAAAGCCCCTGCCCAGCGTGCGCACGTCCTCCATGCCCACCGTCGCGCTGACGTCGGCGCGGCACACGCCCCTGCCTTTCGGGGAGAAAGCGTCAAACGGCACGGACGCATCCGCCTTTATGGCGGAGTGCGGCGTAAGGAGGCTGAGTGCCGCCACCTGCAGCAGCGAGTCGCGCAGCAGGACGCTTCCGCTGAGACTCTTGACGTGCAGTCCGCACTTCTCTTTCAGTGCGGCGTGCTTTATTGCGACGGCGGCGCGTGTGCCGTCCGCTCCGCTGTATGACAGCGTGTCGGCGATGAGCGTGAGCGCGGTGACGGACAGGTGGTTGGCGTCAAGTCCGGCGGCGGGCTTGCAGTGCGGCAGGTCGTAGTCCGCGCCGCACCCGCGCAGCACGATGCGGCGCAGCGAGTAGGCGTTGCGTCCCGTGTCAAACAGTCCGTCACGCAGCCGCGCCTGGCCTATGCGTGCCGCGAGGCGCACCGAGTCGCCCGGCAGACTCAGGCGCACCGAGGTCTTGTCGATGTCAGCCGCGCCAAGCTCCACCACCCAGTGCGACTCGCTCTTCGCGGTGTCCTCCTGCGCCGTGTCAGATAGCGCGATGTCAAAGTCCGCCCCGCTGAGTTGCACGTTGTCCACCCGCACGCGCTCCTTTTCCCACTCTATGGCGTGCGCAGTGGCGCTAAGGCAGTCGGCGTGCCCCTTTATGTGCGTGTCGCTGACGAGGCTCTTCGTGTCAAGCGTGAGTCCGCGCAGCTCCACGGCATCCACGTCCGCCCGCCCCTCAAAAAGCGGCAGCAGGCGCACGCCAAGCCTTATGGTTCGCGCGTCAAGCAGCGTGTCGCCGCCCTCAACAGCCGTCACGCCGTGTACGGCAAGGTCGAGGGGGAACGCCAGCCGCACGCGCTCCACGGTGAAGCGCATGCCGGTACGCTCGGACATGGCGCGGGCCACGCGGCGCACGGCGAAATTCTGTACGGGGGGGATGTATACAAGTACGGCCAGCAGCAGGAAAAGCGCCACGGGCGTGCACAGCGCGACGGCCAGCCACTTTACGGCCTTGGAGGGTTTCATCTTCATACGGGTGGGATGGGGCGGCAGCGCCCCAAGTTGTTGCAAAGGTAGCGCAAAGCGTGCTATCGCGGCGGCTTGCGCACGCGCTAAACGCGCAAACGCGCGTGCGGGCGTACGAAAGCGGGCGAAAGTGCGGCGTACCGGCGTGCGTGTGTCAGCGCACAAGCATGCGCGAGGTACGCAGGTGCCAGTAAAGCAGCGAGGGCAGACCTATCGCCGCGCCCGCCAGCCCGACGAAGGAGATGGAGACGGAGGTACACACCACGCCGCCGATGAGCGTGCCGCTGCCTATGCCGAGGTTGAAGATGCCCGAGTACACCGACATCGACACCGCAGTGCCCTCGGGCGGCGTGCAGGCTATTATCTGCGACTGCAGCGCCACGTTGAAAGCTGTGGCCGCCGCGCCCCACACGGCACACACCGCCACCTCGGCGGGAGCCAGTCCGGCCGCCGGCAGTATGGCGGCGAGGCAGAGGCACAGCGCCAGCACGCTGAGTGTGACGAAACGCCCCGGGGCGCGGTAGTAGAACCGGGAGAAAAGCGTGCTGCCCGCCAGTCCCGCCGCGCCGAAAACCATCAGCGTGGCGGTCACCGCGCTGTCGGCGAAGCACGCCGCCTGCTTGAGAAACGGCTCGATGTAGCTGTACCCAGTGAAGTAGGCCGTCGCGGTAAGCGCGGTGAAGAGGTAGATGCGTGCCAGCAGCGGGTTTGTGACGAGGGCTGGCAGCTTGCGCAGGGCGAAGCCGCCCCGGCTCGGTACGCGGGGCAGCGTGGCACGGAGGTAGATGAGGGTGAGCAGCGACACGCCGCCTATGCAGAGGAAAGTGGCACGCCAGCCTATGTGCAGACCTATGACGCGTCCCAGCGGCATGCCGAAAATCATTGCAACGGCCGAGCCGGTGACGATGACGCTGAGGGCGAGTGCCTTGTGGCGCGGCGGCACGATGCGCGCGCCGAGCGGCGTGACGATGGACCAAAAGACGGAGTGGGCGGCAGCCACGCCGATGCGCGAGGCCATCAGCGTGTAGTAGCCGGGCGACAGCGCCGAGCAAAACTGGAAAAAGGCGAAGCCACCCACCACCCAAAGCATGAGCCTGCGCAGCTCCATGCGCGAGCAGGCCAGCATCAGCGGCAGCGAAAGCAGCGCCACCATCCAGGCGTACACGGAGATGAGCAGTCCGGCGCGGGCCTCTGTGACGCGGAAGTCGTCCGCTATGCCGGTGAGCAGGCCGATGGGGATAAACTCCGAAGTGTTGAAGACGAAGGCTGAGCAGGCCAGGCCGGTGAGCGCGAGCCAGCCTTTCAGTGAAAGTTTGCCATCCATGGGGCGGCGTGGGGTTAAGTCGGTTTTTTTGTGCCGCAAAAGTACGGAAAAAATCCGCCCATCACCCGTGTCTGCGGGTGAGGGGCGGATTGTGAAAAGGGCTGTTCGGTAATTCTGCGCCCTAAACCGCGCGGCGCGTGCCGCGTGCGGTGCCTTTGCGGAGGGTCAGTGCACCTCGATGGCGCGGGACACCTTGCTTTCGGTGGCGTTGACCTTGGGCAGGGCGATGGAAAGCAGTCCGTTTTTCACCTCGGCTGAGATTTTCGCCTTGTCCACGTTGTCGGGCAGCACAAGCGTCTGCTGGTACTTGGCGTAGGCAAACTCGCGGCGCAGGTACTTGCGTCCGTTCTTCTCCTCCTCGTGCGTCTTCTTTTCCATGTTGATTACGAGGTCTCCGTTTTCGTCAAGATGCACGTTGAAGTCCTCCTTCGTCATGCCCGGCGCGGCCACCTCTACGGTGTACGCCCCGTCGTCCTCGGCCACGTTGATGGAAGGTGCGGTGGCGTTGGCGCGTTGCATGCAGTTGTTGTCAAAGAAATCGTTGAAAACGCTTGGAAGCCAACTCTGTGAATAATGCATTGCCATAGTTGTATATTTTTAAGTTGTTGTTTAATTATCGTTTTGCCCGCCCCTCTTTCGGGAGGCTGACACCCCACAAGGCGCAAGCTCCGTGCCAAGTGCCGTGAAAGGGGGGGCGTGCCGCGTTTTCAAGCCCCCGGGTACTGACAAAATGTCGCTTTTCGTGACAAAATGTAGCCACGCCCCTGCCTGTCTCGGGGCGCGGACGCGTCTTCGCCGGGACACCGCAGCGGTGGGTGTAACTGTATTTTCACAACCACGAAACAACGGCGTAACGCGGCGGCGGCAACTTTGCAGCCGTAAAGACGGGGCGGCGCAGCGCGAGCCCCGATGACAAGAAAAAGTTTTTACTAACTCATAAACCTGTTATGAACAAAAACACAATCAAGGCTGCCGCGCTTCTGCTTCTGCTTTCGGCCGGCGCAACCCTGTCCTTCACCGCATGCAGTGAGGATGACACCAAAGCAACCGCCACTGCCGACCGCACCTGGGGTGAGGACAACGGCGTGAAGTCAGCCGACAACCTCCTCTTCAACGGCACGGAGATTGGCAACGGCGACAAGGAGTTTGTCTTCACGGGCAAGCAGACCTTGAAAAAGGGCGTGTACACGCTCAAGGGCTGGGTGTACATCGCCGCCGGTGCCGAGCTCACCATCGAGCCGGGCACGGTGATTAAGGGCGACAAGCAGTCGAAGGGCACGCTCATCGCCGAGCGAGGCGGCAAGCTCATCGCGCAGGGCACCAAGGACGCGCCCATCGTCTTCACTTCCGGTCAGGCCGCCGGTCAGCGCCGCCCGGGCGACTGGGGTGGCATCATCCTCTGCGGCAAGGCTCCCCACAACGCCGGCGAGGCACAGATTGAGGGCGGCCCGCGCTCGAAGCACGGCGGCAGCGACGCGCACGACAACTCGGGCGTGCTTAGCTACGTACGCGTGGAGTTTGCCGGCTACCCCTACGCCACCGACCAGGAAATTAACGGCGTGACGCTTGGCAGCGTGGGCGACGGCACTAAGATTGACCACGTGCAGGTTTCCTACTCCAACGACGACTCCTTTGAGTGGTTTGGCGGCACGGTAAACTGCAAGTACCTCATTGCCTACCGCGGCTGGGATGACGACTTCGACACCGACAACGGCTTCTCCGGCCAGGTGCAGTACGGACTTGCCGTGCGCGACCCGCGCATCGCTGACAAGAGCCAGAGCAACGGCTTTGAGAGCGACAACGACGCCAGCGGCTCCACCGCTTCGCCCGTCACCACCGCCACTTTCAGCAACATCACCTTCATCGGTCCGAAGCAGGGTGCTACGGACTTCGCCAACACCGCCGACTACATCAACGGCGGCAGCGTGAACCCCAACAACGGCTCGGGTCTCGGGAAGTTCCAGTCCGCCATGCAGATACGCCGCGGCTCGCGCCTCAACTGCATCAACTCCCTCGCCATGGGCTGGCCCATCGGTCTCATCATCGACAGCGAGAAGGGGGACACGCGCGAGCAGGCTCAGAAGGGCAACATCCGCTTGCAGAACATCTGGTTTGCCAATATGGACGTGACCGGCTCGGACGCCAACAAGGAGTACCGCGACGTGTGGGTTGACTACGTGAACAAGACGGCCGTGGTGGACGAGAGCAAGACTTCTTCCTACTCCACGCAGTTCTTCCTCAGCCAGACGGGCAACCACACGGTGACGGTTGACGAGCTGCTGCTCACGGGCACGGGCAAGTACACCGGACTTAACGTAAACTTCATGCCCACCGCCACGAGTCCGCTGGCAAGCGCCGCCTCCTTTGACGGTGTGACGGGCAGCTGGTTTGACAAGGTGAGCTACGTTGGTGCTTTCTCCGCCGGTGACAGCTGGCTGGAGGGCTGGACAAACTTCGACCCGCAGAACACGGTTTACTAAACCGCACGCAAGACGCTCCGTATAAGCGCGGAGACGTAACAATACGGCCGGACACCCCGCTCGGGTGCCCGGCTTTTTTTGTGGTTGCCGTGGTGTTTTGTTACCTGTATGCTTGCGGTTTCCGCGCTTTCCCCGTTTGTGCCGGCAGACGGCGGGGCAAAGATGACGGCTTTGCAAGGGGGAGGTATATAAGAAGAAAGGGGGTTACGCCGGGGCGAGTGTCACATGGCTCGTATGGTAAGGGCGCGTCTTCGGTCAGGCGGGAACTTTCCCCAAAATCCGTGCGACCGTAAAAACCGAAGTGTAACTTTTCTTGCGGAAAAGTTGGCAAAGTGTCAAATCGCGCCGCCGCGAAAGGAGGGAAACTTTTAGGAAAGTTTAACGGCGTCGGCGGCCTGTAGCGGCCCGGTGCACCCTTTTTGAAGCCGAGCCTGCACTTCGGTGACAAGATACCGCGGTACTTTGAAGGCCAAGCCGCACTTCAGTGA
>CAVGTC010000080.1:0-13414 GCA_963632255.1 Lachnospiraceae bacterium
CCAAGTGCAGGCGTTTTGACTCGAAAGTGGCTGAAAATCAATACAGGCAAAAATATAGGGGCATCCCACTCGGGATGTCCCTATCTTGTAGTACAAAGATAATACATTTTTGGGCGGAATGCAAATGGCCCAAAATACGGCGCGTTTTTCAAAATGTCAGAAAAAAGCCCGTTTTGCTTACTTCCCGAAAAACGGGGTGACACGCCGGCGATGTGCGGGGCAGTTGTTTTTCGTCTCATATACGGCTCGCGGCGGAATGTTCCGCACGCATATTATATACGGAGTGCGCCGTGAGGGGGTGCGGGTCGGGACGCGGCCTGCGCTCCCTTTGGTGTTAGCGAAAAATAGCGTAAATTTGCGGCGCTGAAAAGCGGGCACACCTCACGCCCGCGATAAAGAGACAGTTATGAACATATCTTACAAGTGGCTCAAAGAGTACGTTGACTTTGACATGACCGCCGACGAGGTGGCCGCCGCGCTCACTTCCATTGGCTTGGAGGTGGACGGCGTGGAGGAGGTGCAGGCCATAAAAGGCGGCCTTGCCGGACTTGTGGTGGGCGAGGTGCTCACTTGCGAGCCGCACCCCAACAGCGACCATATGCACGTGTGCACCGTCGACACCGGCGCGGGCGAGCCCTCGCAGATAGTGTGCGGCGCGCCCAACGTGGCCGCCGGGCAGAAGGTCATCGTGGCGACGCTCGGCACGAAGCTGTACGACGGCGACCAGTGCTTCACCATCAAGCGCTCGAAGCTGCGCGGCGTGGAGAGCCTCGGTATGATATGCGCCGAAGACGAGATAGGCGTGGGCGAGAGCCACGACGGCATCATCGTGCTGCCCGCCGACACCAAGGTGGGTACGCCCGCCGCCGAGTACTACAACGTGCAGAGCGACTATGTGATTGAGGTGGACATCACGCCCAACCGCGCCGATGCCTGCTCGCACTACGGCGTGGCGCGCGACTTTTACGCGTGGCTTGTGCAGAACGGGCACGCCACGTCGCTGCACCGCCCGGATGTCAGTGCTTTCAAGGCCGACAGCCACGCGCTGGAGATAGGCGTGGAGGTGGAGGCCAAGGAAGCCTGCCCGCGCTACTGCGCCGTCACGGTGAAAGGCTGCAAGGTGGGGGAAAGTCCCGCTTGGCTGCGTGAGAAGCTGGAGGTGATTGGCCTGCGCTCCATCAATAACGTGGTAGACGTGACCAACTACATCATGATGGCCTACGGACAGCCGCTGCACTGCTTTGACGCCGATATGGTGAAAGGCGGAAAGGTGGTGGTGCGCACGTTCCCCGAAGGCACCAAGTTTGTCACCCTTGACGGCGAGGAGCACACGCTCAGCGACCGCGACCTTGCCATATGCAACACAGAAGAGCCCATGTGCATAGCCGGCGTATTCGGCGGCAAGGGCTCGGGCACCTATGACACCACCACCGACGTGCTGCTTGAGAGCGCGTACTTCCACCCCACGTGGATACGCAAGAGCGCGCGCCGCCACGGACTCAACACCGACGCGTCCTTCCGCTTCGAGCGCGGCATCGACCCCGACGGACAGATTTACGCGCTTAAAGCCGCCGCGCTGCTTGTGAAGGAGCTTGCGGGCGGCGAGATTGCGATGGATATTGCCGACATCGAGCAGCCGGGACTTGTGAAGAGCTTCGAAGTGGAGCTTCCCTACCAATATGTCAGCGACCTCGTGGGTAAGGAGATACCCGCCGACACCATAAAGTCCATCGTCACCTCCCTTGAAATGAAGGTGGAGGGCGAGACTGCCGAGGGACTCTCGCTGCGTGTGCCCGCCTACCGCGTGGATGTGCAGCGCCCCTGCGACGTGGTGGAGGACGTGCTGCGCATATACGGTTACAACAACGTGGAGATTCCCACCGCCGTCAAGTCAAGCCTTACCGTAAAGGGCGAGACCGACCGCTCCAGTAAGCTGGAGAACCTTGTGTCCGAGCAGCTTGTCGGCGCGGGGATGCGGGAGATTCTCAACAACTCGCTGACGCGTGAGGCCTATTACGCCAACCTCACCGTCCACGCGCCCGAGCGGCTTGTGCGTCTGCTCAATCCGCTCAGCTCCGACCTCAACGTGCTGCGCCAGACGCTGCTTTTCGGCGGATTGGAGAGCGTGGCGCACAACGTCAACCGCCGCAGCGCCAACCTCGCTTTCTTTGAGTGGGGCAACTGCTACACTTACGACAAGTCGCGCCACAGCGACGACCACACGCTCGCGCCCTACGCCCAGCGCCACGCGCTCGGACTTTGGCTGTACGGCAAGCGTGTGGAGGGCGCGTGGGCGCATCCCGACGAGGACACCAGCGTGTACCAGCTCAAGGCGCACCTTTACAATATACTGAAGCGCCTGGGCTGCCCGCTCGCCGCGCTTGTGGAGCAGGCGGGTACCAACGACATCTTCTCCAAGAGTCTTGCGCTCGTCACCCGTGCCGGCGCGGTGCTGGCGGAGTTCGGTCTTGTGAGCAAGGCTTTGAGCGCGCCTTTCGGACTTGACGGCGAGGTGTACTACGCCGAGCTCGACTGGGACGTGCTGATGAAGCAGACGCGCAAGCACAGCGTCAGCTTCTCCGAGATTTCCAAGTTCCCCGCCGTAAGCCGCGACCTCGCGCTGCTGGTGGACAAGGGCGTGGAGTTTGCGCAGATAGAGAAAGCGGCCTACTCAGCCGAGCGCAAGCTGCTGCGGCGCGTCGAGCTGTTTGATGTCTACGAGGGAAAGAACCTCGGCGAGGGCAAGAAGAGCTACGCCGTCAACTTCATCCTGCAAGACGCGGCGAAGACGATGAACGACAAGCAGACCGAGGCGGTGATGAAGAAAATCGTGGCCGCGCTTGAAAAGCAGGTGGGCGCGACACTGCGCTGACACGCGCCGCGTCGGCCGCCAATCTCACACAGGAAACAAAACACACAGAATAGCACAACATAACAGAAATGGGAAGAGCTTTTGAGTACCGCAAAGCCACCAAGCTGAAGCGCTGGGGACACATGGCAAAGACGTTCACCAAACTTGGCAAGCAGATTGCCGTGGCCGTGAAAGCCGGTGGCCCCGAGCCGGAGAACAACCCCACGCTTCGCGCCATCATCGCCACCTGCAAGCGCGAGAATATGCCCAAGGACAACATTGAGCGTGCCATCAAAAACGCGATGGGCAAGGACCAGAGCGAGTACAAGACGATGACTTACGAGGGCTACGGCCCGCACGGCGTGGCGGTCTTTGTGGACACGCTTACCGACAACCCCACGCGCACCGTGGGTGACGTGCGCTCGGTCTTCAACAAGTTTAACGGCAATCTCGGCACGATGGGTTCGCTCGCCTATCTTTTCGACCACAAGTGCGTCTTCTCTTTCAAGAAGACGGACGGACTTGACATGGACGAGATGATACTCGACCTCATTGACTACGGAGTGGAGGACGAGTACGACGAGGACGAGGAAGAGGGCAGCGTGACAATCTACGGCGACCCCAAGTCGTTCAGCCAGATACAGAAGCACCTTGAGGAGAACGGCTTTGAGGTGGTGGGCGCGGAGTTCACCTACATCCCCAACGATGTCAAGGATGTCACCCCCGAGCAGCGCGAGAGCATTGACAAGATGGTGGAGCGCCTTGAGGAGTTTGACGACGTGCAGACGGTTTACACCAACATGAAGCCGGCGGAGGAGTAAAAGCGCCTCCGCCCGGGGTCTCGCGCCATAAGGTGCGGGGATCTTGCGGGGCGGTGAACGCTGAGGGCACGGATTCGTCGCAATAGTTAAGCCGCCGGCGGCGCAGCGGGCTTGTACCTGCTGTGGCGCCGGCGGCTTGTTTTATCCGTTGGCTGGTTGCTTTATCCGCAGACTGTTTGATTTGTGCGCAGGCTGCGGGTGGTTTCTTCGGCTGAGGTGGCGTTGCTTTCGGTGAGGTGCGGCGTTTTTGCCGTGTGTGCCGTATGGGCACTGCCGGTTATGGTATTTGCGCGCTACGCCACGCTAACGATAGTCGGACTTTGTGAGGCGCGTGTCGTAAAGCGTGCACCCCGATGCGGCGGAGCGGTATACGAAGCGGAAAGTGACTCCCTGCTTTTTAAGTTCCTTGTAAGCCACGTTGCCGCTGACGCTCTCGCGAAGAAGGTAGCGCATCAGCGCGTTGTTGTCGCGCAGCGTGCGCTCGTTGTCGGGCGAAAGCGTGTACCACAGCGCGTACTCGCGGCGGGCGGGCGTGTAGGTGGCGCTGTCAAGTCGCGTGCCCGGCTCAGGCTCGGAGGGACAGTGCTTTTCCGTGAAGTCGCGTGCCTCTCTTTCAAGCCGCTTGTCAAACGGCTCCTGGCAGGCCGCGCAGAGCGCCGCGCCCGCAAGCAGGGGGAAAACGGCACGCGGCAGGGTAAGGTGTATTGCGTTCTTCATCGTATCTTTGTAGGGTGTTTTCCGCACAGCGCAAAATTACGGAATTAAGATGGAATCAGACAAAACTACGATATCGCCCGCCCCGTCGCAGGGGGACGAAACCGCCGCTTGCGGCGTTCAGCCACTTTCCGCTGACAATGAGCGGCGGGTGCAGCATGCCGTTGAGCTTTTCACGCAGGGCTACAACTGCAGTCAGAGCGTGGTGGCGGCATTCGCCGACCTTTACTCGCTGCCCGTAGACACTGCACTCCGGCTCTCCGCCTCTTTCGGTGGCGGCATAGGGCGCATGCGGCAGACGTGTGGCGCGGCGTGCGGTATGTTTATGCTTGCCGGACTTGACTGCGGCTGTACGGACGCGGCCGACCGCGAGGGAAAGTCGCATAACTACGCGGTGGTTCAGCGTCTTGCGGCGGAGTTCAAGGCTGTGAACGGCTCGCTTGTCTGCGCCGAGCTGCTCGGGCTGAAACGCCCGGAGGGCTCGCCCGAGGCTTCGGAGCGCACGGTGCAGTATTACAAGAAACGCCCTTGCGCAAAGATGGTGGAAACCGCCGCCCGCATCTTTGCCCGCCACATTGAGAGCCAAAGGGCGGAGGGCGTATGAGAATTCTCCTGCTCGGCGAATACAGCAACGTACACAACGGCCTTGCCGCCGGTCTGCGCCGCCTCGGGCACGAGGTGACCGTGGCCTCGGACGGCGACGGGTGGAAAGACTACCCGCGCGATGTCGACCTGCGCCGCGCGAGTCTGGGGCGCGCCGACACCGCGCGTTTTCTCTTCCGCCTTGCCCGCGCTTTCCGCCGTTTCCGCGGCTACGACATCGTGCAGCTTGTCAATCCGGCGTTCGCTCCCCTTTCCGCCCGTCCCCTCCGCCTGCTTTACGGATACTTGCGGCGCAACAACCGCCGCGTGGTGCTTTGCGCGCACGGGCTGGACTACTACTATGTACGCGCCGCCGCTGACGAGCGCATCTTCCGTTACGGCGACTTCAACATCGGCGACCGCCCACGCGACAACCTTGACAACCGCCTTATGCGCGAGGAGTGGGGGCAGGGGGCGAAAGCCGCCCTCTGCCGCTATGTGGCGGAAGACTGCGACGCGATAGTGGCGGGGCTTTACGACTACTACGCCTCCTACGAGCGGTGTTTCGCCGACAAAGGGAAACTCTGTTTCATCCCCTTTCCCGTCGTCACCGACAACCTCCCCGCAATTCCCTGGCGCGAGACCGGCAGTCCCGCCCGCTTCTTTGTGGGTGTGCAGAAGAAGCGCTCCGCCTACAAGGGCACTGATGTAATGCTGCGTGCCCTGTGCCGCCTTGAGCGCGAGATGCCGGCGGCGTGCCGTGTGGAGGTGGCCGAGAGCGTGCCTTTTGCGCGTTATGTGGAAATGATGCGCGGCAGTGAGGTGATACTCGACCAGCTATACTCGTATACCCCCGCGATGAACGCCTTGGAGGCGATGGCGCAGGGACTTGTCGTGGTGGGGGGAGGAGAACCCGAAAACTACGAAATACTCGGCGAGACAGAGTTGCGCCCCATCGTGAACGTGCTGCCCGACGAGGAGGACGTTTACCGGAAGCTGAAAGAGCTTGCCGTAAACCGCGACACGTTGATACCGCGCCTCAGGCGCGAAAGCCGCGAGTACATCCTGCGCCACCACGACAGCGTCAAGGTGGCGCGGAGCTACGAGCGTCTGTACCGCAAGTTGCTTTCAAAATAGTGGCACCCCGTCCCTTTCCGCCTGAAGGTTAGCCCCTGGCACGGGCGGAATGCCGGACCAGCGATCATAAATACCCCAACTCCCCAAACACTCCTCCGTCAAGCCAATGCGACGTTTACGCAACATAGTGCGCTGGCTGCTTGCGTCCGCGCTGTGTGCCTACCTGCTTTTGCTGGTGGGTGTCAACGCGCGTCCCTGCCAGACCTACCTCGGCGGCGTGGCGGGCGGGGCTTTGTCGGACTTGCTCGGCACGGAGGTGCGGGTGGAGCGCGTGGTGATAGGACTTTTCAACCGTGTGGAACTTGACGGCGTGGAGGTGTTTGACCGGGAAAGCGCGGAGATGCTTAAAGCCGGCGAGGTTTCCTGCAAGGTTGACCTCAGCTCGCTGCTCAGCGGGCGGGACGGCACGCTTGTCATACGCACTGTTTCCCTGCTTGACGCCGAGCTGCGCGGATACAGACGGCACGCGGACTCGCCGGCTAACTTCCAGTTTGTCATCGACGCGCTCAGCGGAAAGGAGGAAGGGGGCGGCAAGCCGTTTGCCGACCTCCGCATAAACTCTGTCATACTGCGCCGTGTCAATGTTTCGTACGACCAGCTTGACGCGCCCCGCACCCCGGGCGTGATAAATGCACGCCACCTTGCGCTCGGCGGGGTGGACGGCAACGTGACGCTGAAACGCATCGGCGAGGAGTCGCTGCGCTTCCGCGTGCGCTCGCTCACGATGCGGGAAAGTAGCGGGCTGCGTGTAGACAGACTTTGTTTTGACTTTGACATGGAGTCGCGCGGCGACAGGGGGCGCACGCTGGAACTTTCCAATTTTGAACTGCGGCTGCCGCACAGCAGCGTCGTTTTGCCGAAACTCACGGCGGACTTTGGCAATGTGCATTCCCTCCAGCCGGCTTTCGCGGCGGCGGAGCGTGTCGCGGTGACGCTCTCTTCGGAAGATTTGTGCCACCTTACACCCCTCCCACGCGGCTTGCGCTTCGACATCGCCCTCTCCACACGCGCCGTTTATGACAAACGTGCGGACGGCACGCACACGCTTAAGCTTTCCGCGCTTGAAGTAAAAGAGGCACGGCACGGGTTGGCAGCGGCATTTGACGAGGTCGGGACCGAGTTTGACGGGAAAGGGCTGTGTGGCGGCTGGCTTGACATGCCACGCCTTACCGCCCCGCGCGGTGCTCTTTACGCGCTGCTTTCCCCGCTTCTTGCAAACAAGGACTATGCGCGGTGGGCGGACAACCTTGGCGCGGTCACGGCATGCGCGAAAGGCTCGGCAAAGATGCGCGGGCGTGCCGGTGCGGCGAGTGTCGCGTTGGAAACCGAGGCGGGGCGGTTGTACGCTGAGGTCAAGGGGCAGGACGGCAAATACACCTACACGCTCAACACCAACGAGCTTTCACCCTCCGTCGTTCTTTCCCGTCCCGAGCTACCCTCGATGCTGACCCTTTCCGTCTCGGGAAGTGCCGAGACCGACGGCAAAAGCCTGAAAGGCGTTACGGCGGCGGGCAGTCTGAGACAGATGATGTACCGCGGCTACCGCTACCACGACGTTGATTTCTCCGCCTCCAGCCTCTCCGGGCTGGCTCGCTGTGAGGTGCACAGCACGGACGACCCCAATCTTTCGTTCTCCCTGCGGGGCGGACTGCGCCTTGCGGGCGGAAAGCCATCCTCCGCCAACGTCTTGGCGGAGGTGCATAACATCGCGCCTGCCGCGCTGGGCTTCTCCACCCCTTACGGAAACGCCCGCATGCAGGGAAGGGTGGAGGCCAACTTTACCTCCCTTTCCCCCTCTGCGCCGCAGGGGCGCATCGCGCTGAATAATATCCGAATGGCGGGCGGCAAGCGTGGCGATTACGCGCTGGAAAGTTTCACCGCCACGCTCTCCGGCGTGGGAAGTGAGGGACGGCTTGTGGTGAAGAGCGACTTTCTTGACGCCGAGCTTCACGGTCCGCTTTCGCCGCAACGCCTTGTGACGGGTTTGCAGGGAGTGGCGTGGCGTTGCCTGCCCGGCTTGTGGAAGAAACCCTCCGTCCGCGTGGACGACAACTGGGGCTTCGCCGCGCGGGTCAAGCGCACCGACGAGCTCCGCGTGCTGCTTGGCGTCGACGCGTCAATGGAAGGCACTGCGGTGGCGCAGGGCGTTGTCGACGCGGGCGGCGGCGTGTCCTCCGTCACGGTACACACCCCCGCATTCTCGGTGTCGGGGCAGGAGTTCGGCGAAAGCTCGGTTTACCTGCACGGCAGCGGCTCGCGCTACGAGTGCCTGGCACGGACGGAGCGGCGTTTTGCGGGCTCGCCCTACAAGGTCGAGCTTTCGCTCTCTGCGGCCGACAGCGTGCTGCGTTCGGTGGCGGCGTGGGACGAGAGCGGCGCGTCCTCCACCGGCGGGCGCGTGGCGAAGGTGGGCGGCGGAAAGCTAAGCGCAAGCACCCGTTTCTTTGCCAACACGACGGGCACGGTGGATTTCCTCACGCGGATACATCCCACGCAGATAATGCTTGGCGACTCCGTGTGGCAGGTGTCCTCCGGCGAGGTGTCAAAGCACGGGCGCAACATCAGCTTCAGTGATGTGCGTGTGGCGCACGCCGACCAGTCGCTCTCCGTTGAGGGCAGCGTTTCCCCGTCGCGGCGCGACTCCATCGTGGCGCGGCTTAACCGTGTGGACATCAGTTACGTCCTTGGTATGATAGACTTTGACGCTGTGTCGTTTGGCGGCGCGGCGACGGGGGACGCGGTCTTTTCCACCGCTTCCGGCACGCCGCGGATGCACGCGCGGCTGCGTGTGCCCGACTTCACTTTCAACGGCGGACCGATGGGCGACTCGCACATACGGGGAAGCTGGGATGCCGCCGAGGGAAGCATACACCTTGACGCGGACATGCGGCTTGACAGTCTTGGCAACGGCACGGAGGTGACGGGCTTCGTTTCGCCAAAAAACAAAAACCTTTGCCTTGACATCACGGCGAAGGACACGCGGCTGCTTTTCCTGCGCCGCTATATGGACGGCATCTTCTCCGGTTTTGACGGCTACGCCCGGGGCAACGTGCGCCTTTACGGCCCGTTCAAGGCACTCGACTTTGAGGGCGAGGTGGAGGCGCGGGCGCAGGCGGGCATCCCCGTCACGGGTGTCGACTACCGCATCGGCGGCGGGCGGGTGTACTTCCGTCCGGGCGCGTTTGTCTTCAGCGGATTTGACGTGACGGACAAGCGCGGCGGGAGGGGGAACGCCTCGGGCGCGCTGCGGCACACCCACCTCAAAGACCTCACTTACGACTTCGACCTCACCGCCTCACGCCTCCTCTGCTACGACCGGGGGCAGAGTCCCGACATGCCGTTTTACAGCACGGCGGTGGGGACGGGCAGCGTGCGCCTGCAAGGCCGCCCGGGCTACTTCCAGGCGGACATGGAGCTGACCCCCGAGAACGGCTCGACGCTTGTGTACGACATGGGCAACACCTCCATCGCATCGGACAACAGCTTTGTGCGTTTCGGGGAGAAGAAACGTACCGCCGCCACAGACAGCGAAGGGACGGAGCAGTCCGGGGAAAGCACCGGCACACCCGCCGCGCCGCTGGCGGAAAGCGGCGGGACGGACATTGTGCTCAACTTCACCGTAAACGCCAATCCCGCGCTTCTTGTGAAAGTGGTGACGGACGCGCGGGCGGGTGACTACCTCGCCGTCAACGGGTCGGGCGCGATGCGGGCGAGCTTCCACAACAAAGGCAGCTTTGACATGTACGGCAAGTACACCGTCGAGCGCGGCGAGTACCGCCTCAGTCTGAAGGACGTGATACGCAAGCGGCTCACGCTGCGCCCCGGCGGCAGCGTCACCTTCTCCGGCCGCCCCATGCAGGGCGCGCTCGACCTCGCGGCGGTGTACACGCTCAGCGGCGTACCACTCAGCGACCTCAACTACGGCGCGGGCTTCGGGCAGAAGACGGTGAAGGCCGACTGCATACTCAACATCGGCGGACGCGCCGCCGCGCCGCAAATCACCTTCGACCTCGACCTGCACAACATTTCCGAGGACGAGAAGCAGATGGTGCGCCAGCTCATCGCCACGGACGAGGACATGAGCCGGCAGGTGATATACCTCCTCGGCATAGGCCGCTTCTACACGGCCAACACTTCCGGCGGGCAGACCTACACCGCGCAGCAGCAGAGCGGCGCGGCGATGCGCTCGCTCTTGTCGTCCACTCTCACCGGACAGCTCAACTCGGCCATAGCCTCCGCGCTCGGCGGCAACTCGCGCTGGTCGTTTGGTGCCAACGTGTCGCCCGGCACGCTCGGGTGGAGCGACATGGAGGTGGACGGACTGCTGCAGGGACGGCTCTTCAACGACCGCCTGCTCATCAACGGCAACTTCGGCTACCGCGACACGCCGATGTACAACTCAAACTTCGTGGGTGACTTTGACATACAGTACCTCCTCACCCCGAAAGGCAGCGTGAGCCTCAAGGCGTACAGCGAAACCACCGACCGCTACTTCACCAAGTCCGCGCTCACCACGCAGGGCGTGGGCATCGCCCTCAAGCGCGACTTCTCCAACTTGCGCGACCTTTTCAGTCCGCAGTACCTGCCCCGCAAGCGCAAGTGAGCGGGGCGGCGCGGGCGGGATACGGCAGCATGTTCAGGGTGTGGGGGAGGACGGAAAAAGCGTGCGGCACGCCGGATGGTGTATATCCGACGTGCCGCACGCTTGTGTCGTTTGACCGTAAAAGAGTGGACCAGGAGGGAGTCGAACCCTCGTCCAAACAGGGAAACAACAAGCTTTCTACACGCTTATCGCCGCCTTAGTTTTCGTGTGCTGGCAAGACCGGCGCCACCAACCAGCACCTTATCCCTTAAAGTTTCACCACGGCAGCAGGGCATGCCGGGGCTATTTCCGAAATTTCTGCACCGCCTTGTCAAGAGGCCTCGGAACAACGGCCCTTGGGCGATGTCTCGTCCCCGCACCTGGTGCAGGGATAAAGCCAACTTACTAATCTTCGGTTAGGCAGCGAGAGCAAAGCTGTTTTCGCCAGTTAAATTGTCGAGGGTCGAGATTAGAGTGCCCGCCTTCAAGCGCACTGCGTGCTTACCTGCCATTCCGACCCGCTGTCAAATCCGGGCTGGCCCTTTTGTCGTGGGACGGGGAAAGCCGTCATACGGCACGCCCCGCGATGGCGCACTCCCGCAGCGGCGGGAGTGAAAGTGGCTGCAAATATAAGGAGTACCCGGTGAAGCGCAAAGCGAAGTAATTTTTTTTTGCCGAAACACCCTTGTCGGCTTGTGCGGACACAGGGTGCAAGTGTGCCGGTGCGGGTACGCGTGACGGTCACTTCGCCGCCGTGTAGAGCGTGCTGAGTCCGAAGGTGAAGCGCTTGAACCTCACGTCGCTGAAGCCCGCTTTCTCGAGTATGCCCGTCATGCGCTCGCCCTGCGGGAAAGCCTCCATCGTGGCGGGGAGGTAGGAGTACGCGCTGGCATCGTGTGAGACGAGCTTTCCCACAGCCGGCATCAGCACGTGCGAGTAGAGGTGGAAAAGCTGCTTCATGGGGAAGCGCACGGGCGAGGTGAGCTCGACGATGACAAGCCGCCCGCCTTTACGCAGCACGCGGCACATCTCGCGCAGTCCCGCGTCAAGGTCCTCAAAGTTGCGCACGCCGTAGGCCACCGTCAGCGCGTCAAACTCCCCGTCGGCGAAGCCGAGGTGCAGGCAGTCCTCCTTGCGCAGTGTGATGCGCCCGGACAGTCCCGCCTCCTCCACCTTTTTCCGCCCCACGGAAAGCATCCCCTCCGAGAGGTCGACACCCGTCACGCTTGCGGCGGGCAGGGTGCGGGCGGTGAGCAGCGCGAAGTCCCCCGTGCCTGTCGCCACGTCCAGAATCTTCCGCGGCGCGTACGCCACCAGCGACTCCACGGCCGCGCGCCGCCAGCGGCGGTCGATGCCCAGCGAGAGGGTGTGGTTAAGCAGGTCGTACGAGTGCGCTATGCCGTCAAACATCCGTTCGACTTGCCGCCCCTTGCTCTCCTCCGCCCCGGCGTAGGGCTTTATGGTCTCTTGCTTGTATGCCATGTGCCTTCCTGTTGTCTCTTTTTGGGTAATGCGGTGCCTCTTGCGTCAGTCCGTGCCGAGCCGTTGCACGTATTTCATCTGCCGCTCAATCTGCCGCTGCCGTTTGAGCATGTAGCCCGAGGGGCGCTTTGAGCTGTAGCGCAGCGGGGCGGGCAGGGTTGCCGCCACGAGGGCGCAGTCGGTCCGTGTGAGGTCCTTCGCCGCGCAGCCGAAGTTTTCGCGTGCCACGGCCTCCGCGCCGTATATGTCCGGCCCCATCTCAATGCTGTTGAGGTAAACCTCCATAATGCGCTCCTTTGGCCAGAGCAGCTCTATAAGCACGGTGAAGTAAGCCTCAAAACCCTTGCGCACCCATGTGCTTGAGGGCCAGAGAAAGACGTTTTTCGCCGTCTGCTGGCTTATGGTGCTTGCGCCGCGCGAGCGTTTGCCGCGCAGCTTGTCCACCGCCGCGTTCTCCATCTCGCCGAAGTCGAAGCCGTTGTGGCGCAGAAATTTCTGGTCCTCGCTCGCCATCACCGCCACGGGCAGGTGTCTTGAGATGCGTTCAAGCGGCACCCATTTGTGGTGGAAGGCGATGCTCTCCCCCTTTCCCGCGTGCTGTACGGCGCGTATCACCATCAGCGGGGTGAGCGGGACGGGAATCCAGCGGTAGGCGAACACGGCAAGCAGCGTGCTGGCGAAGAAAAACACCAGCACACGCCTGACTACCTTGAATACGGTCTTTATCAGCAGCATCTTTTTGTGTCAGTATCCCTTTCTGTGTTGCGCGGCACTTTCCGCCGGCGGGCACTCGCTCGCGAGTGGCTTTTCCGCGTGTGGCGGCGCGCCTTGCGTTTACAAGGTGCAAAAATAACCATTGCTGTCCGCTAATGCTTCCGGCTGCGGCATAAATTGGTGCGCCCGCCTGCGGCGGCCGTACTTGGCGGCCGGTTGCGGATGGGTGGAACAACGCCTTGCGGACTTGCGCGAGGGCAGGTGCACACTGCGGCGTTTTTCAGTCGTGGACATCATACGCTGCGGCTTATGGGCGAAAATCAAGATGCAAGCAAAACGGGCTTTTTTCTGACATTTTGAAAAACGCGCCGTATTTTGGCGCATTTGGAAATCGCCCAGAAATGTATTATCTTTGTACTACAAGATAGGGACATCCCGCGAGGAATGTCCCTATATTTTTGCCTGTATTGATTTTCAGCCACTTACGAGTCAAAATGCCTGCACTTGGCCCACGGAATACCGTGGTATCGG
>CAVGTC010000081.1:0-13343 GCA_963632255.1 Lachnospiraceae bacterium
AAGTGGCTGAAAATCAATACAGGCAAAAATAAAGGGACATTCCTCGCGGGATGTCCCTATCTTGTAGTACAAAGATAATACATTTTTCCGCCAAATGCAAATGCCCGAAATGCGGCCGGCGAAATCAAAAAGTCAGATTATTCGCGTTTTTTCTTGCATTTTGTCATAATCGGGATTTCGCTTGTAGATACCGTTTCGGCACTTTCAACGCGCGGGTGGCGTTGGCCACCGCCAGCACCGTGACACCCACATCGGCAAAGACAGCCATCCACATTTTTGCCAGACCCACGGCCGCGAGAGCCAGCACAAGGGCTTTCACACAGAGCGCCAGCCACACGTTCTGCGCCGCGATGGCGCGGGTGCGGCGGGCAAGGCGCACGGCGAGCGCAATTTTTGAGGGACGGTCGTCGGTAAGCACCACATCGGCGGCCTCTATGGCAGCTTCACTGCCCAGCGCGCCCATCGCAATGCCCACATCGGCGCGGGAAAGGACAGGTGCGTCGTTGATGCCGTCACCCACAAAAGCCAGCGTTCCGTTCTTAGACTTACCCGCCAGCAGACGCTCCACCTGCTCCACCTTGCCGGCGGGCAACAGTCCGGCGTGCCACTCGTCCACCCCGGCAGCCTCGGCCACGGGACGCGCGGCAGCCTCGTTGTCGCCCGTCAGCATCACGGTGCGACGCACACCGGCGGCACGCAGCGCGGACACAGCCTCCGCAGCGTCGTCCTTCAGGCTGTTCGCCACCACAATGTGGCCGGCGTACTCGCCGTCAATGCTCACATGCACAATGGTGCCCGTGTGGTGGCAGGGGCGCCACACCGCGCCCGCAGCCTCCATCATGCGCTCGTTGCCCACGCAGACGCTCTGTCCGTTGACCACGGCACGCACGCCCTTGCCGGCCAGCTCCTCCACGCTCTCCACACGGCAGTCGTCGCGCTCGCCGGGCCACGCCGCGAGAAGCGAAAGGGCGACGGGGTGCGTGGAGTGCCGCTCGACATGCGCGGCAAGATGGAGCAGACGGGACGGAGGGCACTCGCCGGGATGCACGGCCGTCACGGAGAAAGCTCCGCGCGTCAGCGTGCCTGTCTTGTCGAAAACCACGGTGTCGGCCGCAGCGAGCGCGTCAAGGTAGTTGCCGCCCTTCACCAGCACGCCGCAGCGGGCCGCCGCGCCGATGCCGCCGAAGTAGGCGAGCGGCACGGAGATGACAAGCGCACAGGGGCACGACACGACAAGGAAAGTGAGCGCGCGTCCCAGCCACGCGGGGAAGGCGGCGGCGTAGCTTTCACAGAAAAGCGGCGGAAGCAGCGCCAGCAGCACGGCAGCGCCCACCACTGCGGGGGTGTAGACGCGGGCAAAGCGGGTGATGAAGGCTTCGCTGCGCGATTTGCGCCGCGACGCGCCCTCAACAAGGGCGATGACGCGCGAGGCGGCGGACTCGCCGAAGGTATTTTCCACTTTCAGCCTCAGCACGCCGGTGAGGTTGACGCAACCGGAAAGGACGGTGTCGCCCGTCCTCACCCGGCGGGGCGCGCTTTCGCCCGTAAGGGCGGAGGTATCGATGGACGACTCGCCCCCGGTCACCGTACCGTCGAGCGGGACGCGCCCGCCGGGGCGCACCACGACGGTCTGGCCGGGCAGCACGCCGGCGGGACTCACCGTCACCTCCGTGCCGTCGCCGCGCAACAGCGTGGCCGTGTCGGGGCGTATCGCCATAAGCGCGGAGATGGAACGGCGGCTCTGCCCCTCGGCGCGCTCCTCAAAGAGTTCGCCCACCTGAAAGAAAAGCATCACGAAGACGGCCTCGGCAAACTGGTTTTCAGCGCCGGGCAGGAAACCTATGGCAAGCGCGCCGAGCGTGGCGGCCGCCATGAGGAAGCCCTCGTCAAGGGGCTCGCCTTTCACAAGGCTCTCTCCCGCCTCGCACAGCACGCCGTATCCCGCCGTGAGGTAGGGCACGAGGTATAAAAGCAGCAACTGCCACCGGGGAAGCCCGAGGGTGTGCTCGGCAAGTGCCGCCGCCGCAAGCAGAAGGGCGGACAGCACTATTTGCGTGATTTTCTTTCGCATCTCCATTTCCGGTTTGTGTCGTAAGTTTTACGCCGCAAAAGTACGGAGTACGGGGTGCAAACCGGTTGCAAAAGTGCGTGAGGGGAGCGGCGCGGGGCTGAATGTGGCATACGGACGGCAAAGGCGTGCCATAATGAAGATTCTGCCAAAGAAAGGGCACGCCCGTCCCCGTTTGTCAGTAGAGCGGAAGGTACTCGTAGCTATTGCCCACGGCGGCAAGGTAAAGCTCAAAAGCCTCACGCGTCACCACCACCGTGCCGCGGCAGTCGTTAGGGTGGAACGAGAGTGAGGGTGCGTGGCGCAGCCGCTCGTCAAGGAACAGCTGCACGTGGTTTTCGGTGTCGTTGATAAGTCCGAAAGGCGAGACGCTCCCCGGCTCCAGCCCGAGGTAGCGCGCCATGCGCTCCGCCGAGGCGAAGGACAGCTTGCCGCACGAGGGCTGTCCGCTTGCCGTGAGCCGTCCGCGCAGGCGGTGCTCGAGGTCGTGTATGTCGAGGTCGTGGTCGCAGTCAAGGCACACAAGGTAGTGGCGGTTGCCCTTGTGGTTGCGGAAAAAGAGATTCTTGCAGTGCGTGCTGCCGTCGTCCCGCCACCAGCAGCGTGCCTCGGCGATGGTTTTGCCCTCGGGGTGGCTGTAATGGGTGTAGGGGATGGCGTGCGCGTCAAGAAAGGCGAATACGTTTTCTGCCCGTGTCATATATATATAATAATGCGTGTACTTGAATTCTTCGCAGGGGGTGTCGGGTGCAAGTCCGCCGGTGCGGCGGTAGATTTTCGGCACGCGCGCGGAGGAGGGCAGGACAGGCGATGCGCAGGGCGGCTCTCCCCTACCCTTACGACACCGCGAGCAGCTCGATGTCAAAGATAAGCGTGGAGTTGGCCGGCAGTCCCGGCTGCGAGATGCGCCCGTAGCCCCGCTCGGCGGGTATGTACACCTCCCACCTGTCACCCGGACGCATGTGGCGCAGGGCGATGCCCCACCCCTCGATGAGGTCGGAGAGACGCACGGCGAGGGGTACGTTGCCCCTGCGGCTGCTGTCAAACTCGCGCCCGTCGATTGTGCGTCCCGTATAGTGCGCGGTGATGATGCTGCGCGGGAAGGGCTGCCTACCGTCCGCGTCGCCTGTGGCAAACACCTTGTAGTATACGCCGCCGGGCAGGGGCAGCACGCCCTCTTCGAGGGCTTTCCGCTCAAGCCACTCGCGGTTGGCCTGCGCATACGCTTTCTTGTCCATAAGTATATGTGTGGGTTGCGGGGTCTTTCGTGCGGGTTAGTGGGGTGCGCCGTGTGCGCAGCTGCCCGCCCGGGTGTCCCACCGGATGAATTCCGCCGCAAAGGTACGCCTTGCTGGGCTGACAGACATTGCGCATTTGCAGCTTTTAACGCATATGGGACGCGTTTTCACAAGTGCGGTTTGCAATTCCAGGCATATGTTTGCACAAGTGGGGACAATTCTTTATCTTTGCGTTTGTCTTGTTGCGGAGGCCGGAGATGGTTTCCGCCAAAGCCGTCCCCGCCAGCCAAGCAGCGGCGGGACATTGCAATCTGAATATTATAATCAACCATGCTTAACCATGAGTAAGGAAAAGAGAGTTTACACTTTTGGAAATGGCAAGGCCGAGGGCCGTGCCGACATGCGCAACCAGCTGGGAGGCAAGGGCGCCAACCTGGCCGAGATGAACCTCATCGGCGTGCCTGTGCCCCCGGGCTTCACCATCACCACCGACGTGTGCAATGAGTACTACGCCGAGGGAAAGGACAAGGTGGTGGCGCTGCTCCGCGAGGATGTGGTGAACGGGCTGCACATGGTTGAGGAGCTGATGAGCAGCAAATTCGGCGACGTGGAGAACCCGCTGCTGCTTTCCGTGCGCTCCGGCGCGCGTGCCTCGATGCCGGGCATGATGGACACCATCCTTAACCTCGGACTGAACGACGAGGTGGTGGAGGGACTCGCCCGCAAGACGGACAACCCGCGCTTCGCCTATGACGCCTACCGCCGCTTCGTGCAGATGTACGGTGACGTGGTGTTGGGCATGAAGCCCGCCAGCAAGGACGATGTTGACCCCTTTGAGGCCATCATAGACGACGTGAAGAAGAAGAAAGGCGTGAAGCTGGACAACGAGCTGGAGGTGGACGACCTCAAGACGCTTGTGGTGCGCTTCAAGGAGGCCATCCTCGCACAGACCGGCAAGGAGTTCCCCACCGACCCGATGGAGCAGCTTTGGGGCGCGATATGCGCCGTCTTCGACTCGTGGATGAACGACCGCGCCATTCTCTACCGCAAGATGGAGGGCATACCCAGCGAATGGGGAACCGCAGTGACGGTGATGGCGATGGTATTCGGCAACATGGGCAACACCTCCGCCACGGGCGTGTGCTTCAGCCGCAACGCCGCGACGGGCGAGGATCTCTTCAACGGCGAGTGGCTTGTCAACGCACAGGGCGAGGACGTGGTGGCCGGCATCCGCACCCCGCAGCAGATAACGCTTGAGGGCTCGCGCCGCTGGGCCGAGCTGCAGGGCATCAGCGAGGAGGAGCGCAAGGCGAAATACCCCTCCATGGAGGAGGCGATGCCTGAGATTTACCACCAGCTCGACGGCATACAGACGAAGCTGGAAGAGCACTACCACGACATGCAGGACATGGAGTTCACCGTGCAGGAGGGCAAACTGTGGTTTCTCCAGACGCGCAACGGCAAACGCACGGGCGCTGCTATGGTGAAGATAGCCATGGACTTGCTGCGCCAGGGCATGATTGACGAGAAGACGGCCATAGAACGCTGCGAGCCGCAGAAGCTTGACGAGCTGCTGCACCCGGTATTCAGCAAGGAGAGCCTCGCCTCGGCCAAGGAGCTGACGCGCGGACTTCCCGCCAGCCCGGGCGCCGCGTGCGGTCAGATTGTCTTCTTTGCCGATGACGCGGCGAAGTGGCACGAGGACGGCCACAAGGTGGTGATGGTGCGCATAGAGACCTCACCCGAGGACCTCGCCGGCATGGCCGTGGCCGAGGGCATCCTCACGGCGCGCGGCGGCATGACGAGCCACGCGGCAGTGGTGGCGCGCGGCATGGGCAAGTGCTGCGTGAGCGGCGCGGGCGCCATCAACGTGGACTACAAGGCCAAGACCGTGGAGATTGACGGCACGGTGCTGCACGAGGGCGACTTCATCTCCATCAACGGCACCAACGGGCGCGTGTACCAGGGCGAGATAAAGACGCAGGCCGCCGAGCTTTCCGGCGACTTCGCCGCGCTGATGGACCTCTGCTCGAAGTACTCCCGCCTGCAAGTGCGCACCAACGCCGACACGCCGCACGACGCCGAGGTGGCACGCAAGTTCGGTGCGGTGGGCATCGGCCTCTGCCGCACGGAGCACATGTTCTTTGACAACGAGAAGATTATCGCCATGCGCGAGATGATTCTCGCCGAGGACGTGGAGGGACGCAAGAAGGCTCTCGCCAAGCTGCTGCCCTACCAGAAGGACGACTTCAAGGGCATCTTCAAGGCGATGGACGGCTACCCCGTCAATGTGCGTCTGCTCGACCCGCCCCTCCACGAGTTCGTTCCCCACGATCTCAAGGGACAGGAGGAGATGGCCAAGGCCATGGGCGTGACTGTAGAGTACATACGCCAGCGTGTGGACAGCCTCTGCGAGCATAACCCGATGCTGGGACACCGCGGCTGCCGCCTCGGCAACACCTATCCCGAAATCACGCAGATGCAGACGCGCGCCATCCTCTCGGCAGCTATCGACCTCAAGCGCGAGGGCTACGACCCGCACCCCGAGATAATGGTGCCGCTCACGGGCATACTCTACGAGTTTGAGGCTCAGGAGAAGGTGATACGCGACGAGGCCGCCGCGCTCTTCAAGGAAGAGGGAATGGAAATTCCGTTCAAGGTGGGCACGATGATAGAGATACCGCGCGCCGCCCTCACGGCCGACAAGATTGCCTCCCGCGCCGAGTATTTCAGCTTCGGCACCAACGACCTCACGCAGATGACTTTCGGCTACTCGCGTGACGACATTGCCAGCTTTCTGCCGGTTTACCTTGACAAGAAGATTCTCTCGGTTGACCCGTTCCAGGTTCTCGACCAGAACGGCGTGGGACAGCTGGTGAACATGGCAGTGGAGAAGGGACGCTCGGTGCGCCCCGACCTCAAGTGCGGCATCTGCGGCGAGCACGGCGGCGAGCCCAGCTCGGTGAAGTTCTGCCACAAGGTGGGTCTCAACTACGTGAGCTGCTCCCCGTTCCGCGTACCCATCGCACGCCTCGCGGCGGCACAGGCGGCGGTTGAGGAGTAAATCCGCAGGCTGACCAGCATCATAAAGGAGGCAAGGGGGCGGAGACAGCTCCCTTGCCTCTGTTTTTGCCCGACCCGCGCCGATTGCGCAAGGAAACGGAGTGCAGGAAGCGGGAAAGACTGTTAGGGAAACGAGTTTAAAGTAGCGAAACAATATGAGCACATACATAATGCGCTGGAATCCCGGCATCAGCAGCAGTAAGATTGGGGATTTCCGCAAGGCAATGGAAAAGTGGTCGGATGGCTTTTGCGGCAACTGGAGCATTTACGAATGGGAGGATGCCCACACCGATGACGAGTATATAATGGTGCGTGTCGGCGAAGGTCCCAACGGCATGGTATACCACGGGCGTTTCTTGTCAGAGCCATATGAGGGTGACGACTGGGCCGGCACGGCAAGGAAACGCCACTATGTGGACATTTCCATCGAACACCCGTGCGACCCCGACCAACCGGCGGTGACCGTCGAGCAGCTTGCGGCTGTTATTCCCGAAATAGAATGGGGAAAGGGGCACTCAGGAGAGCGGCTGACCGAGGAGCAGGAAGAGAAGCTCTGGGACTTTCTGGGGTATTGAGCAATTCCGCCAACCGACGTAGCGTCCTTATTTAGTTACACTGTCAAGCCCCCGACGAATGGGGGCTTGACAGTCCTTGTTTTGTGCAAGGCAGGCGTATTTTCCCGTCAAGCCGAACGGCAAAGACGCGCGTGCCCGACTTTTTCCGCGGCAGGGAAACACGACAATTAAGCGTACTTTCCTTGTCTGTTTCGCCCCAAGCCAAGGAAACCGCATTGCGCGAAATCAATCAAAGACTCTGATTTCCACCGTAAGGTATATGGAAATCTCGTAAACGCATTTCCCTTTCTCTGTCCTGATGTCCGTCAGGTACGTGACGAATCTGTACCACATACCTGCATCAAGCATCACGGCCAGCTCCTTGTTCTCTTTGCGGGGCACATAACCTATGCGCACGCCCTGCCACGACACCGCCACGGCGTTCTCGTCATAGGGGTTGTCGCTCTCGCGCTCAAGCTCAAGTTTGCCGTACTTCTCCATCTGCTTGAGCACTTTCTTGTTTTTGATGAACTGAGTGCCCGCGATGCAGGTTATCTTGAACAGCACGCAGTCGCGCACGTCCTTTTCAAACTTCTCCCTGATGCGTCTCAGCGTGGCGGCTTTCGCCTCAATCTCAAACTCCGAAGGTACGCCAAGTTCTGTTTGGCGGAACTTGCACACACCAGACATGTAGCTTGTGCTGAATGTCTCCCTGCTGCAGCGCCCGCATCCCATAATCTCCCCAGGCGGCGAGTCTTTCATACGCCGTATGCCACCGGCATAGATGCACCCGTCGCATATTTTACCCTCCGTCCCCGTAAACCACGCGTCCACGGCAAGCGTCTTGCGTTCCTTGCGCTGGTATTTGCGTGCGACATTCTCCCATGCATGGATGTAGTCCAGCCACGCGCGCTCGCTGTCACCGCCGGTCTCGGCCGTTATAAGGTAGCGCAGCAACGCCAGTCCACTAGCATCACCATTTACCCCGAAGCTGCAAAGCGAACGGTTGATATGCACGCGGGCTATCACGGTGCGGTTTCCTTTCTCGTGGAAAAACGCCTCAAACGCACAATCGCCGGTCCAGCTCCGGTAATAGCGGACGCAATTGTCGGTGCAATACATAAACCAGTGGTCCTCCTGCACCTCGGGTATGTGCCCTTTGCGCAGTGTCTCCATCATTTCCGGCGTAATCTCTATGTCAGTGTGCAGGCGGCTCACCTGTCCCTTTCCGCCAGGCATCGGCAGGATGTCCCAGCTGTCCGCCGTGGCCACCTTGTCCTTGGCGGGCATCCCGTCGTTGCCCTTCAGCAACCCGTTGAAATTGCCCAGACCCAGCTTCCAGCGCATCAGGGAAATGATGGCGGTCATATCTTCTCCGTCTTTGTTAAGGCTCATATTCTAACTATTTACTTTGTTCTCCACTTACGCGCACGCATGTCACAGCGAAAGCGCACGCGCCCGGCGCACCCAAAGTCGCGCCGCCGCTTGCAAGTTACGCACGATGTTCGCAATTTTGCCGCCGTATTGACAGAAATCCAACCAACACGCAATCACATGACACACGGACACGAGGTACTCCGCATGATGGAGGGCAACAACTACGCCACGAAGGCGGAGCTTATCGACGCAATCACCGCCCGCTTCGGCGCGGAGGAGCTTTTCTGCACCTGCTCGGCAAGCGGGATGACCGCGGCCGAGCTGGTGGATTTCCTCGCGGAGCGCGGAAAGTTTATGCCGGCAGACGAACACGCCGGACAGGGCGGTGGCGCTTTCACCGTGGACATCACGAAAGTCTGCAACCACTGACACTGCGGGCGGCGTACGGCAAGCCGCGGGCGGAACGCCGCGTGCCCACGCCACACGCTAATAACAAGGCAGCGCGGTCGGGGATGGCAATTTGTCTCCCCGGCCGCACCGTTTTCTGCCGTTGCCCGTGCCGGGATGCCACAGCGCAGCCGCACAGAGCAGCTTCACCGCGTGCCGGCCGCCGTGCAAGCGTGCCGGCGAGTCACTTCCGCACCAAGCGGGTGAGCAGGTTCCACGCCTCGCGCACCCACAGCACAAGCGACGAGCCTGCGATGATGATGACCCAGTCCGTGAGTTTCAGCCCCTCCACGTTGAAGAACTGCTGGAGGACGGGCGTCTCAACCATTGCCACCTGCCCCACGAGTATTATCAACATGATGGTGAGCAGCTCCTTGCACCCCTTGAAGTGCAGCGCGCTGCGCCCCGTGCCGAAAGCCCGCGCGTTGAAGAGGTAGAAGAAATGCGTCATGACGAAGGTGGTGAACAGCAGCGTCAGCTCGTAAGTGGTGACATGCCCCTTCGCGCCAAGGCTCAGTCCCGCAAGGTCGGTGAGGCACGTCACGTCGGCGTGCTGGAAGATGTACAGCATGCCCAGCAGCATAAGGAAGAAGAAGCACCCCACGCCCACAATCTCGCGCAGCATGGAAGAAGAGAGTATGAAGTCGCGCCTGTTCCTCGGCTTGTCTGCCATCACACTGTGCGAGGGCGGCAGCGAGGCGAGCGCCATCGCCGCGAAGGTGTCCATGATGAGGTTAATCCACAACATCTGCGTGACCGTAAGCGGCGACTCCGTCCCCATAAACGCGCCGCAAAGCACAAGCAGGCACGCCGTCACGTTCACCGTCAGCTGGAAGAGCAGGAAACGCTGGATATTGCGGTAGAGCGAGCGTCCCCACATCACCGCCTTGCCGATGCTGGCAAACGAGTTGTCAATGATGGTGATGTCCGAGGCCTCCTTCGCCACGCTTGTGCCGTCGCCCATCGAAAGCCCCACGTGCGCCGCGCGCAGGGCCGGCGCGTCGTTGGTGCCGTCACCGGTCACCGCCACCACCTGCCCTTTCTTCTGCAGCGTCTCCACGAGGCGTTTCTTGTCCATGGGACGCGCGCGGGATATTATCTTCAGCGCGAGCACGCGCTCTTCCACCTCCGCGTCGGTGAGCGCGGCAAACTCCGGTCCGGTGATGATGTTGCGCTCCGTGTCGGACGCGTCATCCCACAATCCTATCTGCCGCGCAATCTCCTTTGCCGTGCCCGAGGTGTCGCCCGTCACCACTTTCACGCTGATGCCCGCCGCGCCGCACTCTGCCACCGCCGCCGGCACGTCCGCGCGGACGGGGTCGGCAATGGCCGCCGCGCCTATGAAGGTGAGCCGCCCGGCGGCCACCGCGCCGTCGGCAATGCCCTTTTCGCCCTCATCCATCACACGGTAGGCGAAACCGAGCGTGCGCATGGCGCGCGCCTGCCACGATGCCAGCAGCGCGTCAATCTCCACCTGCGGCACGGGCGTGTCCGCGCACAGTCCGTACACTATTTCGGGCGCGCCTTTCACATACAGCACCCTGCGGCCTTTCACTGCGGCGGACTCCACCACGGTGGCCATGTACTTGCGCTCGGTGGAGAACGGCAGCTCCTCCACCGCCCTCACACTGCCGCGCAGCGTGCGGTAGTTCACGCCCCTCGCGTTGAGCCACAAAAGCAGCGCGCCCTCAGTGGGGTTGCCCAGCGTCTGCGGGCGCTCGCCCGACAGGTCGAGCTCGGCGGTGGAGTTGGCTGCGATACCCTCGTACAGTACAGCCTCCGGCGTGTCGCCCCAAGTCCTCATATCCTCAACGCTCATGCGGTTTTGCGTGAGCGTGCCCGTCTTGTCGGTACAGATGACGGTGGTGGCGCCCATCGTCTCGCAGGCGTGCATCTTGCGCACGAGGTTGTTGGTTTTCAGCATACGCCGCATGCTGTACGCCAGACTCAGCGTCACGGCCATGGGCAGCCCCTCCGGCACAGCCACCACCACCAGCGTCACGGCTATCATCAGCGTCTGCAGCACATAGGCTATGAAAGGCGCGGCGGCGGCAAACGAGGCGAAGCCCCCCGTGCCGTTTGTGGCGAAATACATTATCACGCGCCCCACGACAATCAGCGCGGCGATGGCGTAGCTTGCCCGCGTTATCAGCTTACCCAGTCCGTCAAGCTGCTCGTTGAGCGGTGTCTTCACGCTGTCGTCAATCTGCACCGCCTTGAACACCTTTCCCTGCTCGGTCCTGTCGCCCACGGCCAGCACGCGGCACAGCCCGTGCCCCTCCATCACCTTCGTGCCTTTCATGACATGGTTGGTGGGGTATGTGGCCGCCTTGTCAAAGACCTTCTCGTCCGTGCTCTTGGCGCACATCGGCTCGCCCGTGAGCGTCGACTCGTCCATGTGCAGCGAAGTGGCCTCCAGCAGCTCGCAGTCCGCCGGCACCTCCTCGCCCGTGTTAAGCACGACTATGTCGCCCACCACCACGTCGCGGCGCGGAATCTGCGTGGTGTTGCCGTCACGCACCACCTCCACAGGCTCGTCGTCGTTCACCTGGTTGAGAATCGTGAACTCCTTGTCGGCCTGCAGCTCAAAGTAGAACGCCAGCCCCGTGGCAAGCAGTATGGCGACGAAGATGCCCACCGGCTCGAAGAAGACCGCCGCGCCCTCGTGCAGGCCGAAGTACTCGTAGAAGGAGATGCCCACCGACAGCACGCCGGCTATGAGAAGGATTATTATCAGCGGGTCGCCGAATTTGTCAAGAAACTGACGCCAGAGGGGTTCTTTCTCGGGCGGCGTGAGTGTGTTGACGCCGTATTTGGCGCGGCTTTCCTCCACGCCGGCCGCTGTCAGGCCGGTGTGGCGATGCTTTTGCTCCATAGTTAAGTGTAGGGGGGATTGTTATATGCGTCCTTTTTTCTGTGTCTACTGCCAGTGCCCGCCTTGCGTTCAGTCCTTTGCGGGCGCGGCGGGCGCGTTCCGGTTGAGGCGGTTGGCCTCAAGAAGCGGCAGGTTGCTCTCGGTGGGGATGTAAATCACCGTTTTGTCGCTGAGGTCGGACTGCTGGCGCACCCACAGGTACTGTATGTAGGTGGGCGTGATGCTTCCGTTCTCTATCTTGATGGCCTCGGCCGCGCCTTTCGCGCGCTCCACCTCGGCCTGCGCGTTGAGTTTCTCCGCCTCGAGGTTGGCCCGCGCCTCCTCTATCTTTATCTTGCGGTTCTGCTCGGCCTTTGCAAACTCCGCCTTGCCCTCCATTTCCTGCGACCACACGTTGTACCACGGCAGTCCGAAAGCCAGCGCAATGCCAATGGCCACCACTGCCACCGCGCCGTAAGCCGCTTTCCGCAGCAGCCCCGGGGTGACGTAAAAGCTGTTGTTTCCGTTCATGTTCGGTGTTTTTCGGGTTGGTGGCGCAGCCGTTTTTCCCGTTTTGCCGCACCCGTTGTTTCCATATCGCACGCAAAGTTATCTTTTTCCCGCAAATTGCGCATTTCCGCCCGCCATCCGCAAAATCAAAGTGTAAGCAAAAGTGGCAAAAATCTGACTTTAGGGGCACGGGGTGCAATTTAACATATTTGCAAAACGCGCTTTTATTTCGTATATTTGTACTACAAGATAGGGACATCCCGCGCGGGATGCCCCTATCTTTTTGCCTATGTCGATTATCAGCCACTTTCGTGCCGGAAAGTGCACACTTTGCCAACGAAACGCCGTGGTGTTACCAACGAAACACCGTGGTGTCTTGTCACTGAAGTGCGGCTTGGCCTTCAAAACGCCTCGGCATTGGCGCAAGAAGCCCGCACGCGCCGTTTTTCAAGGCGGCGGAATGTTAAAATCGCCCGCAACGTCATTTTGTTATTATGACACATTTTTGCCGCAAAATGTGACATTCTGATTTTTCGCCTTACCTCGCCAACAGGTCTTCAATCCGCCGTCAACCGCCCGCCGCCGCAAACCCGCGCCGCCGCCACGCAAAAGTTCACCCTCCTATTATATATGGTGGGTTCTATAAATTGGCTTTGTCATCTTACGGTGGGAATTTATAAAAACCACCATATAATAATGCGTATGCGCCATGCGCGGCGGGACACCAAGCAGGCGCATGCACAGCCGCCCACCGCCCGCGCATATGACACAAGGCGTTTGGCACGCTATTTGCTTCCTGTTATGCGGAATAAAAACTTTAACCACACATCACATTATGCAGAAAGGCAACATCGGGATAACCACCGAGAATATCTTCCCCGTAATCAAGAAATTTCTTTACAGCGACCACGAGATTTTCCTCCGCGAGATAGTGAGCAACGCCGTGGACGCCACGCAGAAGCTGCGCACGCTTTCCATGAAAGGCGAGGCGAAGGGCGACCTCGGCGACCTCACAGTGCGCGTGAGCGTGGACAAGGAGCAGGGCACGCTCACCGTGTCGGACGCCGGCATAGGCATGACGGCGGAGGAGATTGACAAATACATCAACCAGATTGCCTTCTCTGGCGCCAACGACTTCCTCGAGAAGTACAAGGATGACGCAAATGCCATCATCGGACACTTCGGACTGGGATTCTACTCGGCCTTCATGGTGGCCAAGAAGGTGGAGATTG
>CAVGTC010000082.1:0-13264 GCA_963632255.1 Lachnospiraceae bacterium
TAGTACAAAGATAATACATTTTTCGGCGGAATGCAAACGGCCCTTCCGCCGCCCGCAAAATCACTTTGTCACTTTTTTACCCGTTTTGCTTACACTCCGTTTTCGGGATTCCCCCGTTTCGGGGCGTGTCACAGCCCCAAATCCGTGGCGGGCTTTTTGTGCGTGCTTGCGAGGGGGCGCGTCTCGCCCATATGGCGGAGGATGGCCTCGGCGACATAGCGGCCGAGGTTGACGGGCACGGCGTTGCCTATCATTTGCTCTACGCTCGTCTTTGTGCCGCTGAAGTCGAAATCCTCAGGAAAGGTCTGTATCATGCTCCTTTCCAGCGATGTCAGCGGACGTATGCCGTCAAGCGAGTCGACGGGGTCGCTGGGGTGGAGGGCGTAGCCCTTGGGCATGGGGCGGTTGACACCACGTATCGTGGGGCTCGGCTCGGAGGTGGAGAAAATTCCGCGCCGCGCGTAGCTGCGAGGGTGTCGGTAGTAGTGCTTTATGTCCAGACGGTCGCCGAAATACTCGGCCACGCTCATTTCTCGGTCGGACAGCCGGGAGAGAAGCTCGTCTTTCATGAAGCCGTCTTCCGCGCCGAGCCGCCCTATCATCACAAAGCGCTTCCTTTTCTGCGGCACGCCGCACAGAGCCGCGTTGAGTACGGTGTGGGTGAGGCCGTAACCGGCGGACTTGAAGACGCGCACCGCATCCTGCAGCTTCTGTGTTTTGAGGATGCGCTCCACGTTTTCCATGACAAACCATTGGGGGCGCACTTCACTCACTATCTCCGCGTAGCATACGGTGAGTCCGCCGCGCCCGTTGTCCTCGTTGCGCTTGCCGGCGGAGGAGAAGTCCTGACAGGGCGGCCCGCCGATGATTACGTCGGGGGCGTACGGGCGGATGGCCTTTGCGGCGGCAGTCACGTACGTGAGGTCGGCCCGTATTGCAGGGTGGGAGAAGTTGCGGGCGTAAACGGAAAGAGCATCCGGCCAGTTGTCAAAGGCAGCGGCCACTTCCATTCCCGCCATTTCAAAGCCGAGGCTCAGTCCGCCGCAGCCGCAAAACAAGTCCACTACTTTCATCTCTTATGCAAACAGTTCGGGGTGGCTGACAAGGTATGCGTCAAACCGCCTTTCCGGTCGCAGCAGTTTCTGCCCGCCGCCCAATATGATGTTTCTTATCTCAAACTTTCCTACGCGCGGCGTTGTCAACTCCGCGCACTTGAGTAATGGGTTGGTCAGTCTGCCGCTTATGGCAAACGCCTTGTCTGTCTTGTAATTGTAGGAAAGGCTGTTGACGATGTCCGTGTAATTGAATTTGCCAAATAGGGTGAAGTCCCACAACATCTTGTACAGCCATATGATTGTCCGTTGGTTGCGGGAAATGTTGTCGCCGGAGACAGTCTCACGAAGTGCCATTTGGATGACAGACAAGTTTGACCAGACGAACACGTCAAGGCAATGCTCGTCAAGGTCGGTCAGTTTCCTGTCGGTCTTCCATATGGGTTGCACTATCAAGGGGACTTGCTTGTTGGCTAAGTCGCTTGAAACCGCCAGCACAGCGTCTTTTATTTCATTGTAATGCGGAACAACCTGTCGTATCTCACCCCAATCCTTAATTTCTTTCCCGATGGTGTTGAGGATACCGTGCAATTTATTCCTCCCTTTGGGGAAATCGTAGCACGCGCATATGCTGCAGGCTACAAACAATATGGTGGGTGAGCGGACTACAATCTCACTTCCGTATTCTTCATCGGGTAAGTCTTTCGTGGTGTTGTCTGGCAGTGTCGTAAGTTTTACCTCCAACCCGCTTACAGGGCTCTGTGTCTCCCTGTTTATCATCACCAAGTCAATTTTCTCTTTCTTGCTTGCGGTGTAGTACTGCTCATAAGGATAGTAACCCGCTTCATAGTCGTAGTACGCCTCATCGGAAAGAGGGTCTACGCCAAGCAGTGAGGCAGGGGATATGTACCTGTGTACAATGCCGTTTCTCTTGTCGGTGCAGATAAAAACGGGGTCAATCCCTTTGCTTCCCATATACGCGACAAGAGAGGCGGGAAAGGAACTGTTGAATTGGTTTTTCCCCCATGATTCTTCGTAGCGGTAGTCTCTGCTTGAATGTTTCTGACCAAACAATCCGGGAGTCACGCCGTCTATAATTTGTACGGCTCGTTTCATTTTCTTGAATTGGTAAGGTTGGGTAAGTGCTGCGCTTTATTCCGCAAAGTTAGTCATTCTTTTCCGTCTCGTGTGGCTTGCCCGCGTGCCGCGCGGTCATCCGTGCCGTGGCTGTCGGCGTTTGGCGCGCCGCCGCCGCCCTCCCGGTGGAGGAAGCAGCCGGGCTCGTGGGAGTCAATCACCCCGATGGCCTGCAGCAGCGAGTAGACGGTGACCGTACCGGCGAATTTCATGCCGCGCCGCCGCAGGTCCTTTGACACCGTGTCGGAGAGCGGGGACGAGACGCGCCCCGTCTCGCGGAGGGTGCGCCCGCCGGTGAAGCCCCAGATGTAGCGGTCGAAGGAGCCGTGCGCGTGCTGTATGTCGAGAAAGACTTTCGCGTTGGTGACGGCGGCGGCTATCTTCAGCCTGTTGCGTATGATGCCTTTGTCGGCCAGCAGGGCGGCAGTCTCACGCTCGCCGTAACGGGCAATGGCGCGGGCGTCGAAGCCGGAGAAGGCGCGGCGGAAGGCCTCGCGCTTGTTGAGCACGCACTCCCATGAAAGACCCGCCTGGAAGGTTTCCAATAGCAGTATCTCGAAAAGCCGCGCGTCGTCGTGCAGCGGTACGCCCCACTCGGTGTCGTGGTAGGCCGTGTAGAGCGGGTTGCGCGGGTTGCACCAGTGGCATCTTTGCGGTTGCATGGCGGTGGGGGAGTTAGGGTGTGTTCGTTTCTTTCGCTTTCGCGGCGCGTCCTCCGCCTTGTAAGGCATTGCGGCGGGACTTGCCTTTCGCCCCGTCCGCCCTTGGCGGAAAATGTGGGGGCGGCTTGCGCGGCGGCGCTATTTTCGCTGCGCGGGCGGTGTGCTTTCCACTTCGGTGAAGTGCCCGCTTTTCAGGGAGAAGCGCCGCTCGCGGAGGCAGGACGCTGCGGCGGCGCGCCAGGAGGGGGTGAGTCCGTCCGTGCTGACGCTCACCCGCAGCGTGGCGCTCTCCGTGTCCCACTCCGCGCGGAGCGGGCAGGCGTCGAGCGCGAGTTGCGTCTGCAGCAGGGAGTCGGGCGTGAGGGTGGGGGAGGCGGTGAAAAACAATTTCGGCTCCATGTGCGGGAGGGCGGTTTTCACTGGCCGCCAGTGGCGCGTGTACACCGACACGCGCGAGCTCACGCCGCCGGCTTTCACCGAGCTCACGCACACCGCCAGCGTGTCGCCCTGCGCCGGCACGGCGTCCAGCGTCCACGTGCCGCTCTCCGAGGTGCGCAGCGCGATGTGCGTGGCGGTTTTGGCGGTCATCACGGTCTGTCCGCCGTAGATGTTTTCGGCGGTGGCCTGCAGCCCGCTGTCGTAGAGGTCGAGCAGGTCGAGGCGCGCCGTCCTGTCAAGCAGCGGCAGCGCCTCGCGCGGCAGGGTGGCGAAGAGCGAGTCGACGGGCAGGGCGGCGGCGCGTGCGGCGCAAGGCAGGAGCAGCGCAAGGAGGAAGACAGCGCGTGGGAGAGTGTGTGCCATGGGGGGATGTTTTTGGGGCTTCCGCAGTATTATGTGTACTATATATAATAGGTATGGCGGATGGGGCGGGATGTCCGGCTGTTCGCCGGGGGGGGGGAGTGACGGCTTGTGGCTTTGCTCACTTCTTCCGCAGTTGCCAGAAAGCCACGGCGGCGGCCGCCGCCACGTTGAGCGAGTCGACATTGTGGCTCATGGGTATGCGCACGGTGTAGTCGGCCTCGGCGATGGTTTCGGCGGGGAGTCCGTCGCCTTCCGTGCCCATGATGATGGCGAGGCGCGGCTCGGCGGCGAGGGCGGGGGAGTCGAGCGGTATCGATTTGTCGGTCAGTGCCATTGCGGCGGTGCGAAAACCGTGTGCGCGGAGCGTGGCGGGCGAGCCGTCAAGCCAGGTCCACGGCACGAGGAAGACCGAGCCCATGGACACGCGCACGGAGCGGCGGTTGAGCGGGTCGCAGCTGTCGGGCGTGAGCAGCACGGCGTCCATGCCGAGGGCGGCGGCCGAGCGGAAGATGGCGCCTATGTTGGTGGTGTCGGTCACGCCGTCTATCACCGCCACGCGGTGTGCCGCGCGGCACACGTCGGCCACGGCGGGGGCGGGCTTGCGCCGCATGGCGCACAGCACGCCGCGCGTGAGGGTGTAGCCGGTGAGGGCGGCGAGCGTGTCGCGGCTGCCGGTGTAGACGGGCGCCGCGCCGCAGCGGGCGATGACGGGGGCGGCGTCGCCCGTGAGCCGTTTTTTCTCGCAGAGCAACGCCAGCGGCTCGTAGCCCGCGTCGAGCGCCACGTGTATCACCTTGGGGCTCTCGGCAATGAAGACACCGTTGGCGGGGTCGAGACGGTTGCGCAGCTGGGCCTCGGTAAGGCGGGCGAAGACCGCCACGCGCGGGTCGTCTATGTTTTCTATCCTTGTCGCTGTCATTGTCTTGCGTCTTTTTCCTGTCTTCCGTGGTGTGTGCGTGCTTTCCCGTGGCGGGCGGCGCGGGGATGCAACAAATACAAATCGGGGGAGCCGCGCTTACTAACGAAAAACGCCCGGCTTGTGACCGGGCGTTGCGTGCTGTGGGGGAATGTTGTGGGCAAAGATGGATTCGAACCACCGAAGGCGTAAGCCAGCAGATTTACAGTCTGCCCCATTTGGCCACTCTGGTATTTGCCCTTTTGCTTTGTTTGCGGGTGCAAAGGTAAGCCTTATTTCTGCAGCCGCCAAGCGTAGTCCACCATTTTTATGGCAGTGACGGCGAATTCCTCCCCCTTGTTGCCCAGCTTGCCGCCGGCTCGCTCTTCGGCCTGCTCGGGGGTGTTGACGGTGAGGAGTCCGAAGATGACGGGTATGTCTCCCGTGGCGTTTAGGTGGGCGATGCCTTGCGTCACGCCCTGGCAGATGTAGTCGAAGTGGGGCGTGTCGCCGCGTATCACGCAGCCGAGGATGATGATGCCGTTGACGTGGCCGAATTTCGCCAGCTGCTGCGCGGCGTACACAAGCTCGAAGCTGCCGGGCACGCGTTTTGTGGTGATGTTACCCTCCGCCACGCCGTTGCGCCGCAGTTCGCCCACCGCGCTTTCAAGGAGGCGGTCGGTGACGCTGTTGTTCCATTCGGTGACGATGATGCCGAAGCGCATCTCTGAGGCGTCGGGTATTGCGGTGCTTTGGCCGGTTTTGTACGAGTAGGTGGAGGAGGACATGGTTTTTCGGTGTGTGGGGTGGGGTGTGTGGTGTGTGGGGGTGGTTTGTTGCCGGGGTAGTTGGGGGGGGACTTGTTTCAGCCGCGTTTTCCGGTGGCGCGGGGACGGGCGCACGCTGCCGCGGCGGGGTGCGCCCGGATGTGTGGCGGGCAAGGAAACCGCAATGGCTGCGCGGGAGTGTCGCTGCGGCTGCGGCGCGAGCCGTTGTTGCCGTGCTTTTCCGTGCAGCCGTTGCGGTTGTTCTTTTTCTTTTCTGCGAAAAGTTCCTTTTGTCGCGCCTTTTTCGCGGGTCGGGCGGGTGTTTCTCCTACGGGCGGCGCGTTCTTTTCACGTCCACAGCCCCTGGGACACCGCGCTTGTGCTTATGTTATTTGCTCAGGCGGGCGATGTACTTGTCGATGATGGCGTCAAGCAGCACGCCGTTCTGCATCTGGCGCGAGCAGAGCGGGGCGGTGGGGTAGTCCTTCTTGATGCCCTCGTATATTTTGAGTGCCTCGTCGTTCTTCTTCTGCGACTCCAGTATCTGTCCGGCCTGGAAGAGGTACTCCGAGCAGAGCGCGGGCACGTCCGTCGCGCCGGCCGCTTTCTTGAAGGTGGCGATTGCCTTGTCGGCCTTGTTGTCGGCGGCGTAGCAGTTGGCAAGCGCGAAGAGGGCCTGCGCGGACACGGTCTGGTCGCCCTTGGTGCTGAACTTCTCAAGGTACTTGATGGCCTCGGCGGTCTTGCCCGTGTTGTAGTAGCAAAGGCCGGCCTCGTAGCAGGCGATGTTGCCGGCGTCGGTGGAGCCGTACTTGTCGGCAATCTTCACAAGACCCATCGTCTTGCCCTCGCCCTTGAGCGCGGTCTCAAAGTCCTGCTGCATCACGTACTTCTGCATCACCACGCCGAGAAGTTCCTGCGCCTTGTCCTCGCGCGGCTTGGAGTAGCCGTAAATGTAGGCGAAGACACCGCCCACAACCACCACCACGGCGGCGATGCCGATGAGCAGCTGCTTCTTGTATTTCGTCACAAACGCCTCCGACTGCGCTAAGGTCTTGTTGACATCAAGGGCTGAGTCGGCTTTCTTGTTCTTGTTCATCTTATGTTTTGTCTTTTGTTTCCTAAGCAGATAGCGGCGCAAAAGTACGACTTTCCCCAAAGATACTGAAACGTGCGCCGCATTTTTTGGGGCGGCGCGGAAAAAACGGCGGAGGCTCCCGTGCGGGCGGCGGCTATTGGGTAATTTTGCGCCGCACGGCAGCCCCGCCCGCGCCGCCCGTCCTCCCCGCCGGACGCGGCAGTCTCGGCGGACGGTCTTTCCCGTATGAAATCCGCATGATACTCCAACACCTTTCAATAGCCAACTACCGCAACATAGAGCAGGCCGAACTGGCGTTCTCCCCCAACGTGAACTGCCTCGTCGGGGCTAACGGCATGGGAAAGTCAAACGTGCTGGACGCAGTGTATTACCTTGCTTTCTGCCACGGCTTCGCCGCCGCGCAGGACGCGCTCAACGTGCGGCACGAGGCGGACTTCTTTATGCTTGACGCCGCTTTCCGTCTGCCCGACGGCGCGGGGCGGCGCGTGGTGTGCAGCCTGAAGCGCGGCTGCCGCAAGCGGCTGCGCATTGACGGGAAGGACGTGCGCCGCCTTTCCGAGCACATAGGGCGCGTGCCGCTTGTGATGATAGCCCCGGCCGACGCGGCGCTCATCACGGGGGGCAGCGAGGAGCGCCGCCGCTTCATGGACATGACGGTGGCGCAGTACGACGCGCCTTACCTTGAAGCCCTCATGCGTTACGAGCGCACGCTCAAGCAGCGCAACGCCCTGCTCAAGCAGGAGGACGAGCCGGACGCGGGGGTGATGGACGTGCTGGAGGGCATGATGGAGGTCGACGCCGCCCGCATCTACGCCGCGCGGCGCGACTTCGCGGAGCGTTTCCTCCCGCTGTACCGCCGCATGTACCTGCGCCTTTCGGGCGCGGAGGGCGAGGAGGTGTCGGCGGAGTACACCAGCCACTGCGCCCGCGGTCCGCTTGGGCCGCAGCTGTCGCAGTGGCGGGCAAAGGAGCGCATCGTGGGCTACACGCTGCACGGCGTGCACAAGGACGAGCTGGAGCTGACGCTGGGCGGGTACGCCCTCAAGCGCGAGGCGTCGCAGGGGCAGCAGAAGACGTGCCTCATCGCCTTGAAGCTGGCGCAGTACCTCTTTCTGAAAGAGGAGGGCGAGGCGCGGATGCCGCTGCTTTTGCTTGACGACATCTTCGACAAGCTTGACGCGGGGCGCGTGGCGCGCATCATTGACTATGTCGGCGGCGACGACTTCGGGCAGATATTCATCACCGACACGCGGCGCGAGCACCTCGACCGCATACTGGAGCATACGCGCCGAAGCTACAAGCTTTTCGACGTGGAGGACGGGCGCGTGACCGAGCGCGTGTCGAAGTGACCGCGTGCCGCCCAAAATGGAAAGAAGCGTGCCCGGGTGTCCGCGCGGGGCGCGTAAAGTGGACGCGGGGCGCGCGGAGTGTAGACGGGGGCGGGGCATAAAGATATAAAGGAAGAAAGGCGGGGCGGGCGTTGCGGACTTTGTTTTTCCGCCGCCGCGCGTCCCGGCAAAGCACACAGGCATATGCAAGGCAAAGTACTGATATTTTCCGCGCCGAGCGGCAGCGGAAAGAGCACCATCATCAACTATCTCATGGGGCTCGGGCTCAACCTCCATTTCTCCGTGTCGGCGACGAGCCGCCCCCCGCGCGGGACAGAGCGGCACGGCGTGGAGTATTATTTCCTCACGCCGGAGGAGTTCCGCGCCCGCATCGCGGCGGGCGACTTCCTTGAGTACGAGGAGGTGTACGCCGACCGCTTCTACGGCACGCTGCGCAGCCAGGTGGACAGCCAGCTGGCGGAGGGGCAGAACGTGGTGTGCGACGTCGACGTGCTGGGCGGGCGCAACATCAAGCGCCACTACGGCGACCGCGCCCTTAGCATCTTCATACAGCCGCCCTCGGTGGACGAGCTGCGCCGCCGCCTTGAGGCGCGCGGGACGGACGCGCCGGAGGTGATAGCCGACCGCCTCGCGCGGGCGGAGTTTGAGCTTTCGTTCGCGCCGCAGTTTGACGCGGTGGTGACAAACGACGACCTCGCGCGCGCCGAGGCTGAGGCTTCGGAGCGCGTGAAGGCGTTTCTCGGCTTATGAGCGGGCGGCGCGTGGCCCTGCTTGGCGGGTCGTTCAACCCCGTGCACCTCGGGCACCTGCGGCTGGCGCGGTATGTGGCGGAGCGCGGGCTCGCCGATGAGGTGTGGCTTATGGTGAGTCCGTGCAACCCGCTCAAACGCTCCGAGGGACTGCTTGAAACGGAGGCGCGCCTCTCTTTGGCGCGGCTCGCGGCGGAGGGGATGCCGGGGGTGCGCGTGTCCGACTACGAGACACGCCTGCCGCTGCCGTCGTACACCTGGCGCACGCTGGCCGCGCTCGGGGCGGATTTCCCTGGGACGGAATTCTCCCTGCTGGTGGGGACGGACAACTGGCTTGTCTTCGACCGCTGGCGCAACGCGGCGGAGATACTGCGCCGCCACCGCTTGCTTGTCTACCCCCGCCCCGGCTATGAGGTGCGGGTGGAGTCGCTGCCGCCGCAGGTCACGTTGCTGTCGGACGCGCCGCAGTCGCCGTGGAGCTCCACGGACATACGGCACGCGCTTGCGGAGGGGAGGGACTGCGCGGAAATGCTGCCGCCCTCCGTCGCCCGCGAGATAGCGCGGCGCGGGTATTACGGGGCGCGTCCGCTTTCCCGGCGGAACGGTGAAAGGGCGGCAGGCGGGAATTCTTGAAAGGGGGAGAATTCCTGAAAGGCGGCAAACAAACCACCAACCCAATGGGCTTGTATGCCCCCAAAATGAAGGCTGCCGCGTGATAACTTTATCACGCGGCAGCCTTTATTTGTCCTCACGCGGCGGCGGGGCGGCGGTTTCGCGCCCCGCGAGCCGTGGTGCGGTAGTGCGAGAAAGTTAGCAGAGCTTGCGCGAGCCGTCGCCAATCACCACGTCGATGACGATGGGCTCCTTGCCGTACTTCTCCTTGTACGCCTTCTTCGCCGTCTCGATGAAGTTGTCGTAAAGGTCCTCGCTCACGAGGTTGATGGTGCATCCGCCGAAGCCGCCGCCCATCACGCGCGAGCCGGTCACGCCGCAGCTGTGCGCCACGTCGTTGAGGAAGTCAATCTCGGGGCAGCTCACCTCGTACTCCTTGCTCAGGCCGTAGTGGGTTTCGTACATCTTCTTGCCCACTTCCTCGTAGTCGCCCTCCTCGAGAGCCACGCACACCTCAAGCACGCGGTACTTCTCGCCGATGACGTACTTGGCGCGGAGTGCGTCCTCCTCGCTCACTTCGGGGCGCACCTCGTCAAGCATGTCGTAGGTGGCGTCGCGCAGCGTCTCCACCTCGGGGTGGTGCTTCTTCATCGCGGCGACGACGTTTTCGCAGCTTTTGCGGCGGTCGTTGTACGCCGAGGATGCGAGGTCGTGCTTCACCTGCGAGTTGAGCAGCACAAGTTTGTACCCCTTCGGGTCGAACGGGAAGTACTTGTACTGCAGCGAGCGGCAGTCGAGGCGCATGAGGCAGCCCTCCTTGCCGAAGACGCTTGCAAACTGGTCCATGATGCCGCAGTTGCAGCCGATGTAGTTGTGCTCGGTGGCCTGTCCCACCTTGGCGAGGGTGAACTTGTCAACCTTGTTGCCGCCGAAGAGGTCGTTGAGCGCGAAGGCGAAAGTGCTTTCCAGCGCGGCGGAGGACGACATGCCCGCGCCGAGTGGCACGTCGCCGGCGAAAGCCGTGTTGAAGCCCTCCACGGGTACGCCGAGCTTCATCATCTCGCGGCACACGCCGAAGATGAAGCGGAAGTGCGTGGCGGTGGGGCCTTTCTCGTCGTCGAGGGAGAACTCCACGTAGTCTTTCAGGTCAATGGAGTACGCCCGCACCTTGCGCGTGCCGTTGGGCTTGATTTCGGCGATGACACCCTGCGTCACAGCGCCGGGGAATACGAAGCCGCCGTTGTAGTCGGTGTGCTCGCCTATGAGGTTGATGCGGCCGGGTGAAGCGTACACCGAGCCGGTGGTGCCGTCAAAGTGTTCGATGAAGCGGCTTCTCACGTCTTCAATCGTAAGTTTCATGGGGGTAAAAGATTTGTTGGGTTTGTATGAGTGTTATGAAGAAAGGCGAAAGGCGCGCCGCCGTAGCGGCCGCGGCCTTTCGCCTTGCCATTGTCAGCTTTTCTTCGTCACGCGGCTGCCGATGAGCGCGTAGAAGAGGAGGTATGCGGCGCAGAACACCACTACCCAGTAGGAGGTCATGTAGTCCGTGCAGTCGGCCACCCAGCCCTGGATAGCCACCATCACGGCGCAGCCGAACACCATCGTCATGAATATGCCGGAGGCGATGGCGGTGTACTTGCCGAGTCCCTCGACCGCCATGTTGAAGATGCCGCCCCACATCACGGAGGTGCAGAGGCCCACGAGGAGGAAGGCGAAGATGCCCACGGGCACCGTCTCACTGCCTACCGTGAGGGTAGCCCAGTTGATGGCGGGCACGCTTACCGTGATGTCGGTGGGGGCGTACATGCCGAAGAGCACGAGCACGAGCGTGAGGGTGCTGACCACGGTGATTTGCGTGCGGCTGCTGACGGAGGCTCCTATCGCGCCGCCGATGAAGCGTCCCACGAGCATCATCAGCCAGTACACGGCCACGATGAGACCCACGGTGGAGGCGTCCATGCTGCCGCCCTGCTCGGAGGTGAGGAACTGGAGGATGTAGGTGGGCACGCCCACCTCGATGCCCATGTAAAGGAAGATGCCGAGGATGCCCAGCACGAAGTGGCGGTAGCTCAGCGCGCCCTTGATGAGGGAGGTGTCCACGGGAGCCTGCTCGGGCTCCTCAATCTTGGTGAACGAAATCACGATGAATGCCACGACGAAGATGGCGAGGGCAATCATGAGCGCGGGCGTGGCGTCGGCGATGTGCGCCTTTGCGGCGTCACCGATGAGCGCGCCCATCAGGATGTACACGGCCACGGCCGCGGAGGAGTTGAACACGCCGCCAATCTGTATGAGCTGGTTGCCCTTGTTGCCGCCGCCTCCGAGGAGGTTGAGCATGGGGTTCACCACGCAGTTAAGGATGCACATCGTGAAGCCGCTGATGAAAGCTCCGATGAGGTAGACGGCGAAGGCCATCTCCTTGCCCACGTGTCCGGACGCCCACTGCACGAGGATGCCTATGATGCCGATGACAAGGCCAAGCAGCGCGGTTTTCTTGTAGCCAATCTTGGCGATAATCATGCCGGCGGGGATGCCCATCACGAGGTAGGCGATGAAGTTGCCGTAGTTGCCTATCTGCGCCAGCACGTTGCTTGCGCCGAAGTCGTTTTTCACGATGATGGCCATCGGCGAGCAGAGGTTTGTCACGAAGGCAATCATTGCGAACAGGGCAATCATCACGACGATGGCGCCCCATTGTTTCTTCTGGTTACTCATTGGTGTTAGGTGAGAAATGGATTATTGGTTAGTGATTGGATTGTTTCCGTCTGTATTGTTCCGTATTGCGGGGCTTTGCCGCGCCGCGTGCCGCCGCCTCTTTTGCGGTTGCGGGGCTTTGCCGCGCCGTCTCACGCGTCCACGCCGAACTTGTAGATGGTTTTCTGCGTGTACACCTGTCCGGGCTTCAGCACCACGGGCGGGAAGTAGGGGCGGTTGGGGCTGTCGGGGAAGTGTTGCGCCTCGAAGCAGAGCGCGGAGTGCTTGCCGAAGGTGGCGCCGTGCTGTCCCTTGTAGCCGTCGGCCCAGTTGTCGGAGTAGAACTGCACGCCCGGCTCGGTGGTGTACACCTCCATTGTGCGCCCGCTCTTGGGTTCGGTTATTTTCGCGGCGAAGGTGAGCTCGCCCGGCTCGTGCTTGTTCAGCACGAAGCAATGGTCGTAGCCCGCGCCGTTCTTTATCTGCTCGTCGGAGAAGTCGGTGAGGTGGTCGCCCACGGGGTGCGGCGTGGTGAAGTCGAAGGGCGTGCCTTTCACGCTGCGTATCTCGCCCGTGGGGATGCTGTTTTCGTCGATGGGCACGTAGAAGTCGGCGTTGATTTGGCACACCACGTCCTCGCAGGTGGGTGTGGGGGTGGCGATGCCCGCCAGCGAGAAGAAGCCGTGGCTTGTCATGTTGACGACGGTTTTCTTGTTGGTGGTGCCTTTGTAGTCAATCTTCAGCTCGTTGTCGTCGGTGAGCGAGTACATCACCGTCATCGACAGCTCGCCGGGGAAGCCCTCCTCGTAGTAGGCCGACACGTAGCGCAGCACAAGCGTGTGTCCGTTTACCTGCTCGGCGTCCCACACGCGTGCGTGGAAGCCTGTCGGGCCGCCGTGCAGGTGGTTGGGGCCGTTGTTGACGGCGAGGCTGTACTGTTTGCCGTTGAGCGTGAACTTTCCGTGGCAGATGCGGTTGCCGTAGCGTCCTACGAGTGTGCTGAGGAAAGGCTCGGGCGAGGAGAGGCAGTCGTCAATGTTGTCGTGCCCCTGTATCACGTTGGCAAGCTTCCCGTCCCTGTCCGGCACCATGATGGCCACCAGCGCGCCGCCGTAGTTGGTCACCGCCACCTCCATGCCCGATGCGTTGTGCAGGAAAAAAAGGTCGGTCTGCTTGCCCTGTATCTCTTTCTGGAAATCCTCCCGTTTCAGCCCGCTGACGGGCTTGTAGCTGTTTTCCATGGTTGGTTGAATTTAAAGGAATTGTAGCGTTAACATTGCAAAATTGCGGAAAAGGATTTGAATGCGCAATGTTTCCGTGTCAAAAAAAGGCGGTTGCGGCGGGCTTTTCGGCGAACGGGCGGCGGGGCTTGACGGAGCGTGCGGACGGGCGGCGGGGAGCGCGTGCGCGGGGGCGTATTTTGCGGCGTGTTTTGCGGTGGGAAGGG
>CAVGTC010000083.1:0-13264 GCA_963632255.1 Lachnospiraceae bacterium
CCGCGGCATCTTGTCACCGAAGTGCAGGCTTGGCTTCAAAAAGGGTGCACCGGGCCGCTACAGGCCGCCGGCACCGTTAAACTTTCCTAAAAGTTGCCCCTCCTTTCTCGGCGGCGCGTTTTGTCATTCTGTCAGTTTTTGCGCCGTTTTGCTTACACCTTGATTTTTTACCTGCCCGCAGGTTTTCCGCAACCTTGTCTGCGTGTCTTCTTTCCCGCCTTACGCGCCAAGGCGGGCGCGGCGCGGTTCCCCCGTTAGCCTGCGTTTGCGTACCTTTGCCGCGTGGAAAGGTACATACATTGTCTCAGCGTGGCGGGTTCGGATCCGTCCGGCGGGGCCGGCATACAGGCCGACATCAAGACTTTCGCCGCCCTCGGCTGTTACGGGCAGGCCGCGGTCACCGCGCTCACCGTACAGAACACCCGCGGCGTGCAGCGCAGCGTGCCGGTGGAAGCTGAGCTCGTGGCTGCGCAGGTGGACGCCGTGACGGCCGACCGCCTGCCCGACGCGGTGAAGATAGGCATCACCGGCACCGCCGCCGTGGCGCACGCCGTGGCTGCCGTGCTGCGCCGCCGCCGCCCGCCCTTCATCGTGCTCGACCCCGTGCTGCGCTCCTCCTCCGGCCTGCCCCTGGCCGACGGGGCGGCTGTCCGTGCCGTGTTGGACGAGCTGCTGCCACTCTGCACCCTTGTCACGCCCAACCAGCCCGAGCTGCGCGAGCTTTCGCGCCTCGCCTCACTGCCGCTGCCCGCATCGCCCCCCGGCGCGGAGACTGAGGAGGAGACGCTCGCCATGGCGCGGGGGTTGCACGCCCTCACTGGCGCGGCGGTTTTGGCGAAAGGCGGTCACCGGGCGGGCGCGGCGGCGCGTGACATATTGGTGGCGGCGGACGGCGGTGTGCACACCTACACCGCGCCGCGTGTCGGCACGCCCAACACGCACGGCACGGGCTGCACACTCTCCTCGGCCATCGCGGCGTACGCCGCACGCGGACTCGCGCTGCCGCTTGCCGTGGCACGCGCAAAGCGCTACCTCACCCGCGCCATGGAGGCGGGGCGGGGTGTCACTGCCGGCGCGGGACACGGTCCGCTCTGCCACTTTTTCAGTCCGCTCCCCGCCATTATAGAAAATGATTGAGTAATTTTGCGCCGGTTTAAGCCGCCCTGTCGGCCGGCTTTGCCGTTTTCTCATCCGACAACGACACACAATAGTATAAAATGAACGCATTCGTATTCCCCGGTCAGGGGGCGCAGTTTGTGGGTATGGGCAAGGATCTCTACGAGAAGCACCCCATAGCCAAGCAGTTTTTTGAGAAGGCCAACGAGATACTCGGCTTCCGCATAACGGACGTGATGTTTGACGGCACGGACGACGAGCTGAAGCAGACGAAAGTGACGCAGCCCGCCATGTTTTTGCACAGCGTGGTGAGCGCCCTCTGCCTCGGTGCCGACTTCCAGCCCGCGATGGTGGCCGGACACTCGCTTGGCGAGATTTCCGCCCTCACCGCCGCCCGCTGCCTCAGCTTTGAGGACGGACTGAAACTTGTCTCCGCCCGCGCCAAGGCCATGCAGAAAGCCTGCGAGGCCCAGCCCGGCACCATGGCCGCCATCATAGCCCTTGCCGACGAGGCAGTGGAAAAGGTGTGCGCCGAGGTCAGCGCCGAGACTGGGCTGGTGGTAGTGCCCGCCAACTACAACTGCCCCGGCCAGCTGGTGATTTCGGGCAGCAAGGAGGCCGTGGAGGCCGCTTGCGTGAAGCTCAAGGAGGCCGGCGCGAAGCGTGCCATCGTGCTGCCCGTGGGCGGCGCGTTCCACTCCCCGCTGATGCTCCCCGCGCAGGAGGAGCTTGAAGCCGCCATCGCCACGACGGAGTTCCACAAGCCCATCTGCCCCGTTTACCAGAACGTGGACGGAAAGCCCCACACCGACCCCGAGGAAATCAAGACCAACCTCATACAGCAGCTCACCGCCTCCGTGCTTTGGACGAAAGAGGTGCAGAACATGGTGGCTGACGGCGCGACGGACTTCACCGAGTGCGGCCCGGGCAAGACGCTGCAGGGCATGATTGCCAAGATATGCAAGGGCAACGCGGCAGTCAGCGCGCACGGCGTGAACGACTGACACCGCCGCCGCCTCCCGCCCCCTGCGGACGGAAAAACACACAGGCTTGCCGCGCCGCCGGATCCGCTCTCAGGGCCGGTCGGCGCGGCTTCCCTTTGCACACGGCGGGGGCGTAATCCCCCCACACAGACACACACAAGCTGATGAAGAAGAAAGAGAAAATACTGATATACCAGGTCTTCACCCGCCTTTACGGCAACCCCGTCACGCTCAACAAGCGCGGAGGGACGCTTGCCGAGAACGGCTCGGCGAAGATGAACGGCTTCACCCTCGCACGCCTGCGCCGCATCGCCGCGTGCGGCTACACGCACATTTGGTATACGGGACTCATCGAGCACGCCACGGCCACCGACTACTCGGCTTGCGGCATCGCGCCGGACAACCCTCTCGTGGTGAAGGGGCGTGCCGGCTCGCCTTACGCCATAAAGGATTACTACGACATCGACCCCGACCTTGCCGAGGACGTGCCGCACAGGATGCGCGAGTTCGGGCGGCTGGTGGAGCGCACCCACCGCGCGGGGTTGCGCATGATAATGGACTTTGTGCCCAACCACGTGGCGCGGCAGTACGCCAGCGATGCCCGGCCCGCCGGCGTGAGGGACTTGGGCGAGGACGACGACCGGGAAAAGGCATTCGCCCCGGACAACAACTTCTACTACATACCCGGCGAGACGCTGCGCACCGACTTCTGCCCGCGCGGGGCGGAGGGAGCGCCGTACACGGAGACACCGGCTCGCGCCACGGGCAACGACCGCTTCGACGCCTGCCCCTCGCGCGACGACTGGTATGAGACGGTGAAGCTGAACTACGGCATCGACTACCTCGGCGGACGCGTGTGCCATTTCTCGCCCGTCCCCTCGACGTGGAAGAAAATGACCGGCATACTTAAGTATTGGGCGGGCAAGGGCGCGGACGGCTTCCGCTGTGACATGGCGGAGATGGTGCCCGCCGAGTTCTGGGACTACGCAATAGCCGAGGTGAGGCGCGACTTTCCCGACGCGCTCTTCATAGCCGAGATATACAACCCCGCAAGCTACCGCCGCTACATCGCCGCCGGTTTCGACTACCTTTATGACAAGGTGGGGCTTTACGACACGCTCCGCGCCGTGGTGTGCGGGCACGCTTCGGCCTCGTGCGTGACAGGGGCGTGGCAGTCGGTTGACGACATACGCGGGCATATGCTCAACTTCCTTGAAAACCACGACGAACAGCGCATCGCCTCGCGCTTCTTCGCGGGCGCGGCGCGGCGGGCTTTCCCGGCCGTGGCGGTGAGCGCGCTGATGGGCACAAACCCCTTTATGGTGTACGCCGGGCAGGAGCTTGGCGAGCCGGCGGCCGACGCTGAGGGATTCAGCGGTGCGGACGGGCGCACCACCATCTTCGACTACTGGCACGTGGACACGCTGTCCCGCCTTTTCGCACTGCAAAAGGCGGGCGACGAGCGGCGACTGCCGGCGGCGGAGCGCGAGGCGTACGACTTCTACCGCCGCGTCACCACCCTTTGCCGGGGCAGCGAGGCGGTGGCGGAGGGCGGCTTCTTCGATCTTCAGTACGCCAACTACGACCGCTCGCACGGCTACGACTGCGACCGCCAGTATGCTTTCCTGCGCCACAGCGCGGGGGAGAAGCTGCTTGTCGTGGCAAACTTCGCCCCGGAGACGGTGAGGGTGGGGGTCAACATCCCCGCGCACGCCTTTGAGTGTGCCGGTATGGTAGCTGGCGAACGGGCGGCTGCCGATGCGCTCGGCGGACGTACGCAGACGCTTGAGCTGCGCCCTGACTCCCCCGCCTTTGTGGAGGTGGAGGGCTGCGGCGCGGTGGCGTTGCGCGTCTGACTGCGCCTTCGGCGGCGTGGGGGAGGGTTGTTGTTTCCTCTCTTTCTCCGCCGCCCCAGTGTGTGCGGCGCGCCGCACGCAGGAAAGTGCAATACGAAAGTGAGAGGGGGACAAGGCACGATGTCTTGTCCCCCTCTCACTTTTTTGTGTCGTCACCGTGGCGGGCAGGTGTGTCGGGGCAAAACCGCCGCGACCGTCCACGTCGGCGGGTTGCCGCCTTGTCAGTGTTCCTCGGGGCGGTAGCCAATCTTGTCCTTTTCCGTCAGCTTCCTCAACACACGGCAGGGGTTGCCCACCGCCACCACGCCCGAGGGGATGTCGCGCGTCACCACGCTGCCCGCGCCAATTACCGTGTCATCGCCGATGGTCACGCCGGCCAGTATGATGGACCCGCCGCCTATCCAGACGCGGTTGCCCACGTTGACATCGCCCGGTACGAGCGCGCCGTCCATGCGCTCTTTCGCGTCAAGGGCGTGGTTGGCACTGTAAAAGCCCACATTGGGGCCTACGAGCACTTGGTTGCCGATGGTGATTTGTCCGCAGTCAAGTATGACGCAGCCGAAATTGATGTACACATCGTTGCCGATGGTGATGTTTTTGCCGAACTCGCAGCGGAAGTCGGGCTCCACCCACACGTTATTTCCCACAGACTTGAAAAGGCGGCGCATAAGGTCGGCGCGTTTCTCCGTCTCCTCGTCGGCTGTGGCGTTGTAGGCGCGGAAGAGCTTCTTGGCTTCCACGCGGCGGTAAAACAGGTCTTTGTCGAAGTCGTTGTACACTTCGCCGGCCTGCAGCTTTTCCCATTCTGTCATTGTGGTATCTGGTTTGAGTGTGTTTTCCTTTCTTTCTCTTTCCGTCCGGGGGCGCGTTGTCCCGCCGTCAGGCGAGGGACGCGTATTTCTCCCTTTCGGCTTTCGGCAGCTTGGTGAGGACGAGTGAGTACGACTCCCTTATCCACGCCTCTAACACCTCGCGGGGGAAGGTGCCTTCGGTGTCGATGTCGTTCCAGTGTCGCTTGTTCATGTGCCAGGCGGGGCGCACCGCCTCGAAGCGGTCGCGCAGAGCCTCCCCGTGCTCGGGGCGCAGCTTTATGGCGATGAGCCGCCGCGCGAGCGATATGTGCAGAAATATCTTTCCGCCGATGCGGAAAACCACCCAGTCCGGCCCGTAAGGCATGTCCTCCGTCACGCCCGGCAGCGTAAGGCAGTAGTCCCTCACTTCCTCAATGTCCATCTTCCGTAAGTATTGTCCCGCGCCGCGCATTTCCGTCCGCTTCGTCCGCAGGACAGCACGCAGCGTGTCCGGCACAAAGGTACGAAAAACGGGGAGGAATTGTCCGCCGGAGATTCCTCCCCGTCTTTTACTGTGTTTTCCCCCGACGCGCGGGGGCATTTCGTGGCTTGTACGCCGCGCTTACCAGCGGCCGCCCCCGCCGGGACCGCCGCCTCCGCCGGGACGTCCGCCGCCGCCCCCGCCGCCACCGCTTCCGTTGGCGTTGGTCACCATGGAGGAAAGCGTGACGGAGGCGAGCGTCGAGCCTCCGCTCACCGTCGCGTCGTCACTGTACCCCTGCCAGCTTGTGCCGCCGCTCACCGTCGCGCCCGAGGCGAGGGTGTAGCTGCTGCCCTGGCTCATGGAGGGAGAGGAGAAGAGAATGGTGGCCTGGTTGATGGTGCGCGGGCACTTGAACGACCAGATGGCACTGCCCGAGGCGTCGGAGAGCGTGAGATACTGCCCTTGCGTGAGCGACTGCCCGCTGACAATGGCGACGGGCTGCGTGGTGACCGACGTGGTGGGCGTGGAGGTGCTGCCCCCGATGCCTATGAGCGTGCCGCCCGTCACCGAGAAGGTGTTCTGGTCGCAGTCAAAACCATCCTCGGGCTGCGTTGTCCCGTTGGAAATCACCAGTCCGCCGGAGATGTAAAGCGTGCCGTTGGAGTCGATTCCGTCGTTGTTGGAAGCGTAGGCGTACACCTTGCCGCCCGAGATGCTTATCTTGCTGGAAGCGTTGAGCGCGTCGTCGTAGGCGTTCACCACCACGTTGCCGCCGTCGATGTGCAGCTCGTTTTTGCTCTCGATGCCCTCCGAGCCCTCACCGCCCGAGGTGGTCACGGTGACGTCGCCACCCGATATCACCACGTTGTTGTCGGCGCGTATGCCCTTGGGCGAGGAGGTGTTGTTCCATCCGTAGGAGTACTGCCGCCCGGTGGTGGTGATGTCAAGCGTGCCGCCGCTGACAAGTATGTCGGCGTCGCCGCTCAGTCCCTTGCCGCCGCTGCCCGAGCTTTTCAGCGTGAGCGAGCCGCCGGAGATGGAGGCCGTGCCGTTCACCTTTACTGCGGCGCAGCCCGACACGTCGTTGTCGGCGTAGGTGGCGTCACCGGAGGTGGTTATGGTCATGACCCCGCCGGTCACAAGGAGCGAGTCGGCGCACTTGAGCCCCTTGCTGCCCGCTGCCGTGGTGGCGATGTCAAGCTCGCCGCCGCTGAATATCACCTTGCCGTTGTCCTCGTCGTCGGTGTTGTCGGTCTTGTCAACCTGTATGCCGTCGTCGCCCACGCCGGAGATGGATATCTTGCCGCCTTTCATGCGGAGGTACTGGCTGATGTTCATTCCGTCGTTCTTGGCGGACTTGACCGTGACGGTGCCGGCCGACTTTTTGAACTCGACGTACTCGTTGGAGGAGAAGGCGTGCTTTGCGTTGCCGTAGAGCGTGAGCGAGCCGCCGCCCTTGAACTCGGTGTGCCCCTTCACCGCGAAGCAGGCTTTCTGCGAGCCGCCCGCGCCGTCGGTGAGCGTGTTGGCGGTGCCTTCGGCGAGGGTTACGCTGATGCGTTTGCCGTCGCGTATGTTGACCGCCGCGCTGTCGGCGCAGGTGAGCGTAAGTCCGTCAAGCACGAGCGAGGCCTTGAGCTTGCCGTCCATCCAGAACGAGCCGTTCGTGGAAGTGCCGCGCAGCGTGTAGGTTATTTCCTCCGGTGTGTCGTCGCCCTGCACTATCGCCACGTGCGCCCCGCTGACGGTCACGGTGAGGTAGGGGGCGAGGTTGCCCGCCATGGTGACGAGGGCGGAGGTGCCGTCGTAGTCCACGCTCACGGTGTTGTCCGCCACGGGTGTGGAGGTGACGCTGATGCGGCTGATGTCCGCCACGTTGAATGTCTTGCCGCCGATGGCGAGCGTCTCGCCGTCGTTGAAGGGCATTTCGTCGCCCGTGGCGCTGAATGCCGTCACCACGCTGCCCGTGCGCACGTTGAGCGTCTGCGCAGTGAGTGGGAGGGGCAGTAGGGCGGCCGCTATATATAATAAGGTGTGCCTTGCTTTCATCTTACGAGTATTTTGGTGTTGGTGCCTCCCACGCTCACCATGTATACGCCGGCGGGGAGGTTCTCGGTGACGATGGCGGGCTGCGCCGCCGTGAGGGTGCGGCTGTCGGCAAGCACGCCGGACGCGTTGTACACGCGCACTGCCGTGCCGGGGCGTCCACTGACAAAGATGCAGCCGGCAGTTGAGCGCACGTAGCAGCCGTCCGCCGTGGCGGAGGTGATGCCCGTGGTGCCCGAGGTGAAATACATCGCGGCGAGCGAGGTGAGCGGCAGGCAGAGGGTGGAACCGGCGGCGGCGGCGTTGAGATCGCCGCCGGAGAAGGTCACCTCAAGCCCGTCTGCCGCGATGGCGGACAAGGTGCCGTCCGTCTGCCTGAACACCATTGTGTCGTAGTCGCCGGCCTCCGCGCCGGTCCAGCCGGCGGCCAGCAGCGCGAGCGGAAGCAGTAGTCTTTTCATCTTATAGTATGTTCTTTAAGGATTGTCCGGTCTTTTTTAGGCGTGTGGCCTGGTTTTCTGTCTTTCAGCGCCAAGCGGGCTTGCACCGGTCGTCTATGCGACGCTTCTGGCACTGGTGGCGGGGCGGCTTGCACCTGTGCTTGGCGGGCGGTGCGGTGTCCCCCGATGTGACATATTGCGCGTCCGCGCGGTTTGTCAGGCGGCAAATGTAAAGAGATTTTAATGACAACGGAAATATATTCAGCAAATAGCCCGCAATGCCTTACAAACGTGCCGCGCTTGCCCAGCAAGGCGCGTGGCGGCCGCCGCTTCCGTCCTTGCTTTGTTAGTTGGTAAAAATAAAGTACTTTTGCACGGCGCGTGCGAAAGCCGCGGACGGTCGCAGCACCGTCCCCGTAGCCGCCGCGCCGGGCCGCGCCAGCGCAGGGACAAGGTGCGATGGAAGATTTGTGATGTGGAGAGCCTGCCGCCGCGGTCCGGAAGTTTGCTTATACCTTATATGAAAGAAATGTCGCGTACCCCGGACTGCGTGTTCGCCACCAGCTGGGAGGTGTGCAACAAGGTGGGGGGCATATACACCGTGCTCTCCACGCAGGCCAAGACCCTGCAAGGCGAAATCAAGGGAAATCTCGTGTACATCGGACCCGACTTCAAGCGTGAGGGCGCCAATGTGGATTTCCTCCCCGATGAGAATCTTCACCCCGAATGGCGGGAGGCTGCGGCGCGCAGGGGCGTGCCGTGCCGCCTGGGACGCTGGGACGTGCCGGGAAAGCCAATCGTGGCGCTTGTGGACTTTACCCCGCTCTTTTCCGAGAAAAATGACATCTACGCCGAGGCCTGGCGGCTTTTCGGCGTGGACTCGCTGCACGCGTACGGCGACTACGACGAGGCTTCGATGTTTTCGTGCGCCGCCGGTCGCTTCGCCGAGGCGGTCTGCGCGGAGTGCATGCAGCCCGGCGCGGCGGTGGCTTACCAGGCCCACGAGTGGATGTCGGGGCTCGGGATGCTTTTCCTGAAACACGCCATCCCCTCCGTCGCCACCGTCTTCACCACCCACGCCACAAGCATAGGGCGCTCCATCACGGGCAACGGGAAACAGCTTTACGCTTACTTTGACGGCTACAACGGCGACCAGATGGCAGCCGAGCTCAATATGGAGGCTAAACACAGCGTGGAGAAGCAGAGCGCGCTGCGTGCCGACTGCTTCACCACCGTGAGCAGCTTCACCGACCGCGAGTGCGCCCAGCTGCTTGACAAACCCGCCGACGTGGTGCTGCCCAACGGCTTCGAGCCTGACTTCGTGCCGGCGCCGAAAGCCCGCGCCGCCATACGCGGCGAGGCGCGCCGCCGCCTTTTGGCCGCCGCCGGCGTGCTGACGGGCTGCGTGATGCCCGGGGACACGGTGATTGTCTCCACAAGCGGGCGCAACGACTACCGCTGCAAGGGCTTTGACGTGTACCTTGAAGCCCTCGCGAGGCTGCGGGCGCAGCTCAACGCGGAGGGCGGCGGACGGCAGGTGCTGGCCCTCATCGAGGTTCCGTGCTGGCTGAAAGGCCCGAGGGAAGACCTCGCCGCGCGGCTCGCGGGGACGGACGACACCTGCACGGAGCCATTGCCCAACCCCACCATAACGCACGAGCTGCACCACCTGGGGGAAGACCGCATCTTCTGCGAGATAAACCGCCTCGGACTGGCAAACCTCCCCGCCGACCGGCTGAAAGTGCTGCTTGTGCCCTGCTACCTTGACGGGCGCGACGGCATCTTCGATATGCCCTACTATGAGCTGCTGACGGCCAACGACCTCACACTCTACCCGTCCTACTACGAGCCTTGGGGCTACACCCCGCTTGAAAGCTGCGCTTTCGGCGTACCCTGCGCCACCACGGACCTGAGCGGCTTCGGGCAGTGGGTTGACAGCACGCTGGGACGGAGCGGCACGCTGGCGGACGGCGTGGAGGTGCTGCACCGCACGGACGCCAACTTCTCCGAAGTGGCCGACGGCATCGTGCGTGCCATACGCGGGGTGTCGCAGGCCGCGCCGGACGCGCTGCAAGCCATGGCGGCGGGCGCGGAGAGCTTCGCCGAAAAGGCACGCTGGCAGCATTTCATAGGATATTATATAAAGGCGTATGACTTTGCGCTGGCGGAATGCGCCCCCGCGCAGCCGGAAGTGAAAACTTCGGACCTTACACCCGCAGCACCGATGTCTGCGGGCGGCGGCGCAGACGGCGCGAAACCCGCGGACGCAGGCTCCGCAAAGCCCGCGCGGAAGTCCGCCCCAAAGAAAAATACGGCGAAACCCGCCCGCAAAGCACCCGCACCGGCAAAAGGCAAGGGCGCGGGAAAAGCCGCAAGGAAGTAAAACAACAAACTATCATAACCAACCCATGAACGTGAAAATCAGCAACGCCAACCAGCCCTCCTGGAAGGTGGTCAACGTGAAAAGCCACATCCCCGAAGCGCTGAAGAAGTTGGACGAAATTGCCCACAACCTTTGGTGGACCTGGTCGCCCGAGGCGCTTTCGCTTTTCGCCTCCCTCGACCGCAAGCTCTGGAAGAAGGTGGGGCAGAACCCCGTAGAGCTGCTGCGCAGCATCGACTACGACAAGCTCAAGGAGCTCTCCAAGGACGAGGAGACGGTGGCGCATATGGAAAAGGTGTACGCCGACTTCCGCAAGTATATGGACGTGAAGCCCGACGCAAAGCGTGCCTCCGTGGCCTACTTCTGCATGGAGTACGGTCTCAGCCATGTGCTCAAGATATACTCCGGCGGTCTCGGCATCCTTGCCGGCGACTACCTCAAGGAGGCCTCGGACAGCAACGTGGACATGGTGGCCGTGGGCTTCCTCTACCGCTACGGCTACTTCACGCAGACGCTCTCCATGGACGGCCAGCAGATAGCCAACTACGAGGCGCAGGACTTTGACAGCCTCCCCATCGAGCGCGTGCTTGACAAGGACGGAAACCAGGTGGTGGTGGACGTGCCTTACCCCAACTTCATGGTGCACGCCTCCCTCTGGCGCGCCAACGTGGGACGCGTGCCCCTCTACCTGCTCGACACCGACAACGAGATGAACTCCGAGTTCGACCGCCGCATCACGCACACGCTTTACGGCGGCGACTGGGAAAACCGCATCAAGCAGGAGTACCTCCTTGGCATCGGCGGCATGCTCGCGCTGCAGAAGCTGGGCATAAAGAAAGACATCTACCACTGCAACGAGGGACACGCCGCGCTGTGCAACGTGAAGCGCCTTGTGGACTACGTGGAGAGCGGACTCAACTTCACCGAGGCGCTTGAGCTTGTGCGCGCGTCGTCGCTCTACACTGTGCACACGCCCGTGCCCGCCGGACACGACTACTTCGACGAGGGGCTCTTCAACAAATACATGAACCACTTCCCCGCACGCCTCGGCATCTCCTGGGACGACTTCATGGGGCTTGGACGCACCAACCCCGAGGACAAGAGCGAGAAGTTCTGCATGTCCACCTTCCTCTGCAAGACCTGCCAGGAGGTCAACGGCGTGAGCTGGCTGCACGGCCGCGTGAGCCAGCAGATGTTCAAGGGCATATGGCCGGGCTACATGCCCGCCGCCGAGCGCCCCGACCACGCCGAGCGCACGCACGACGAGTGGGAGCGGATATACAACCCGCACGCCGAGGAGAGCCACGTGGGCTACGTCACCAACGGCGTGCATTTCCCCACTTGGTGCGCCAAGGAGTGGAAGGCCGTGTACGCCAAGTACTTCGGCAAGGAGTACATCAACGACCAGAGCAACGAGAAGATTTGGGAGAAGATATACAGCGTGCCCGACGAGGTGGTGTGGAACACCCGCGTCGCCCTTAAGACGCGCCTTATTGAGTACATCCGCGGCCGCTTCCGCGAAAACTGGCTGCGCAACCAGGGCGACCCCTCGCTCGTTGTGAGCCTGCTTGACAAAATCAACCCCAACGCGCTGCTCATCGGCTTCGCGCGCCGTTTCGCCACCTACAAGCGCGCGCACCTGCTCTTCTCCGACCTCGACCGCCTCTCCAAGATAGTCAACAACCCCGATTACCCCGTGCAGTTTCTCTTCGCGGGCAAGGCGCACCCCGCTGACGGCGCGGGCCAGGGGCTCATCAAGAAGATATACGACATTTCGCAGCGTCCCGAGTTTATAGGCAAGATACTCTTCCTTGACAACTACGACATGCAGCTCGCCCGCCGCCTTGTCTCTGGCGTCGACATCTGGATGAACACCCCGACGCGCCCCCTCGAGGCAAGCGGAACTTCCGGCGAGAAGGCGCTGATGAACGGCGTTGTCAACCTCTCCGTGCTTGACGGCTGGTGGTATGAGGGCTACCGTGAAGGCGCGGGCTGGGCGCTCACCGACCGCCGCACCTACCCCAACCAGGAGCACCAGGACCGTCTCGACGCCTCCACCATCTACTCGATGCTGGAGCAGGAGATTATCCCGAAGTTCTACGCCCGCAACCGCAAGGGCTACTCCGAGGACTGGGTGCGCACGGTGAAAAACTCCATCGCCCGCATCGCGCCGCATTACACCATGAAGCGCCAGCTTGACGACTACTACGCCCGTTTCTACAACCCCGAGGCAGCGCGCTACAAGCACCTCTCCGCCAACAACAACGAGGTGGCGAAGTCCATCGCGGCGTGGAAGGAGAGCGTGGCCGAGCGCTGGGACAGCATCAGCGTGGTGGGCAGCGAGCGCAGCGAAAACCTGCAGAACGGCTCGCTTGTGAGCGGCCAGGAGTTCACGGTCACCCACGTGGTGGACGAGCAGGGGCTTGAAGACGCCGTGGGCATAGACATTGTTGTGATGGGCGGCTCGGACGGCAACGAGGCCGTCATGGAGGTGATGCCGATGAACGTGGTGAAGCACGAGGGCAACCTGTACACCTTCTCACTGACGGGCTCCATCGACCTTGCCGGCTCGTACAAGGTGGCCTACCGCATGTACCCCAAAAACCAGGAGCTGCCCAACCGCCAGGACTTCTGCTACGTGCGCTGGTTCAGCTGATTTTCCCGCACGCGCGAAAGGCCTCCGGTCTTTCCGTGGCGCGGGCGTGTGCAGTCCACGTTTCAGTCATACCGCACACGCAAAGGGTAAGTAAAGGCTTCCCCTTTGCAAGGCGGGGAAACGCGTTTTGCGAATACAAGAAAGTCTCCCTTGTCCCGGTGAAAGCCGGAGGGGGAGACTTTTTTGCCTCGTTGGCGCAAATCCGCGAAGGCGTGCCTGCCGCCGCAAAGGATGGGGCGGCAGGCTTGTGCGTGACATAGAGCGGGGCGGCGCGTGCCGTGGGGTGGGGCATTGTTTCATTTCCGCGCGACGCTGTTGCACTTTGTGCCGTTTTGACAAAATGCAAGCAAAACGGCCCAAAAAGTTACAAAGTGATTTCCGGGGCGGCGGAGGGACCGTTTGCATTCCGCCGAAAAATGTATTATCTTTGTACTACAAGATAGGGACATCCCGAGAGGAATGTCCCTTTATTTTTGCCTATATTGATTTTCAGCCACTTACGTGTCAAA
>CAVGTC010000084.1:0-13117 GCA_963632255.1 Lachnospiraceae bacterium
TTTTCCGCCGAAAGCAAGAAATGTTAAAACGCCCGCCGGAGCAAAATGTCAGTTTCTCACGGCTTTTACTTACACCTTGATTTTTCCGCCAAACTCACATTCTGGGACAAAAGTACCCAATTACCACCCAAAAAACGGCGGCCGCCCTGCCCGGAAACGCTTGACGCGTCCCGCTCAGGGCGGCCGCCGTCACTTATAAGGTCACGGCAGACGGGGCGAACGAGGTCAGTCCTCCTCCACCACCACCGTCTTGTACTTTTTCTTCGCCACGCCGGCAGCCTTTGCCGCGCCGGCAAATATCCCGTCCTTGCGGTCGATGGTGTGCCGGCGGAACTTGCCGCCGATGCGGGTGAGCTTGGTGCCCTTCTTCGCAAGCGCTTCCTTGTCCGTAATCATCTGCTCGGCACGCAAGTCCTCGTCATAGTTGCCCGGAGCCTCCTCGGCCACGTAACGGTAGTGCAGGTTGCGCATCATCAGGCTGTACTCCCCGTCCTTCACGGTACACACAAGCTGGTAGAAGAAGCGCACGCGGTGCGTCGCCCACTTGCTGCGCTTGAAATAGAGGTACTCCTCCATGCTGGCGGCCACCACACCCTCAAGACTGTCAGCCTCGGTGATGCGTGCCTGCGGCAGGTGCTCCGCACCCTCCACGAGGGCTGTCTGCACATAGTTTTTCAACGCCGTGAAAAGCTGGGCTTTCGTCTTTCCCGGGGCGGACACCGTGGTGTCAAACTGCACATAGCCGTTCACCACGGGCACCGCGTCCTTGGCGAGGTAGCGCGTCAAGTCCTTGTCGCCCTGCGCCGACGCCGCAAGCACGGCGAAAGCCACGGCGAAAAGCAAGATTATCCTCTTTGTCATAAGTAGCGTACTGAGATTTATAAAGTGAGTTGTTTCACGCACAAAGTTAGGCAAAACATTTCTCTCCCGCGCACGCCGTGCGGTCAACGCCCGTGCAGCAGGTGGCGGTTGACATACTGCATCACCTGCTCCTTGTAGCTGTCGGATATGGGAAGGCGGCGCTCGCCTATGGCTATCTGCCCGCGCTCCAGCAGGCTGACGCGCCCCATGTTGACTATGTACGAGCGGTGGATGCGGAAAAAAGTGCCGGAGGGCAGCACCGCCTCGATGCCGCGCATGGAGGTGAGGCTCAGTATGGCGCGGGGCTGGCTCTCAAGGTATATCTTCACGTAGTCCTTCAGCCCCTCTATGTAAAGTATGTCCTTGAAGTCAATGCGCACATACTTGTAGTCGCTCTTCACAAACATATAGTCGTCCGTGGCACGCGGCGCGGCGGAAGCGGCGGCCTGCATGCCCTCAAACCATTTCTGCGCGCGGCTCACCGCACCCACGAAGTCGGCGTAGCTTATGGGCTTGAGCAGATAGTCGAGCGCGTTGACCTTGTAGCCCTCAAGCGCGTACTGGCTGAAAGCTGTGGTGAATACCACCCGTGTGCGCGCCACGTCAATCATCTTTGAAAACTCCAGCCCGCTGAGGTCCGGCATCTGTATGTCAAGAAAGAGCAGGTCCACCGGCTCGCGCTGCAAGCCGCCGATGGCCTCGACAGCGCTTGAGTACTCGCCGGCGAGGGTGAGCTCGGGCGTTTTCTCCACATAGCTTTTCAGCAGTCCGAGGGCGAGGGGCTCGTCATCCACGACGGCGCATCTCATGCTGTGTTCCATAAGCGTAAGTATTTCCTTAAAGGACAAGGGCGGCGGAAGTCCGTCCGGCGGTGTCACGCCAAGAAGTATCCGCACGCAAATGTCAGTATAAATCCCGGGAAACGCGTCATGCCGCACCCCGAGGGTGTGCCAGCGTCAAAGCACGAGGCGTATGGTGGAGGTGTACACCGCGCCGTCCTCCGACGCGCCGCTCTCCCATGTGTACCGCCCGGGGTATGTGCACTCAAGGCGGGCGGAGACCTGCTGCAGGCCTATGCCGCCGGGCGTCTTGTCCTTGCGCGTCTTGGGAAAGTTGGTGTTGGCGCAACTGAATGTCAGCTGCTTCCCGTCACTGCGCAGCGTGATGTGTATGAAGCTGGGCTTCGTGGGGCTCACGCCGTGCTTGAAGGCGTTTTCCACCAGTGAGACGAATATCAGCGGCGACACCTGTATGTCAAGCTCGCGCGGGAAGTCAAACGTCGTCTCCACCTCCACGTTGCGGCTCAGGCGGATGCTCATCAGCGCCACATACGAGCGGATAAAGTCCACCTCCCCCGCGAGCGGCACGCGCTCCGTCTGGTTTTCGTAGAGCATGTACCGCAGAAGCCGGCTCAGCTCCTGTATGGCCTGCTGCGCCTTCTCTGTGTCAAACGCCGTGAGGGCGTAAATATTGTTCAGCGTGTTGAGGAGGAAGTGCGGGTTAATCTGGTTCTTGAGGTTTTTCAGCTCCAGCTCCGCCCGCCGCGCCTCGGCCTTGGCACGCGCCTGCTCGCTCTTGCGCCACTTCATACTGAGGCAGAGCGCGAGCGAGATGCCCACGACAAAGAAATAGATGAGCACGCCGCGCACCACGAAGAAAATCTTGGGCGGGAAATAAGGGCGCTCCGCTCCGCATGCCGCGGCGTTCTGCTCGGGCGTGGGCTGCGGGTCGGGGAATATCACAAACTGCAGTTCGGCCGACAGCTGCGAGAAGAGCAGCAGTCCGAGGTTGGCTGCGAAGAAAACCCTCGCCCGCCCTTTCAGCAGGTAGCGCGGGATGAGGAGGAAGTAGTTGAGGTAGAAAGTGAGGCAGCTCATCACCGGCAGCAGCGAGCCGTGCAGGTATTTCGACCAATCCACCGCTTCGCCGCTCCGTGTGAAGAAGAGCGGGCACAGGAAAATGTAGCTCCACGTGAAGACATGGGCGAACACCTTCACCGCCCGCTCCACCTTGTGGTTAATCACCATATTCTCTCTTGGTTTTCGTCAGTCCCCCGCCTCGCCTCGCGCCGGCGCGGACAGCAGGAAAAAGACAAAGGCGGGGAGACGCGCGTCGCCCGCAGGCACGCCGGCTCCACGCCCTTGCGGTGAAAGTTTACTCGTAGCGGATGGCCTCGATGGGGTCGAGTCCGGCAGCCTTCTTGGCCGGATACCATCCGAAGAAAATACCCGTGGCCGAGCAGACGGCGAAGCTGAGCAGCACGCTCCACGGCTGTATCTGTATGGGCCAGTGCGCGAAAACATTGATGCCCACCGCCGCGCCGATGCCCACCAGCACGCCTATCAGGCCGCCCGTGACGCTAAGCAGCACACTCTCTATGAGAAACTGGTTGAGGATATCAATGCCCCTCGCACCGACGGACATGCGCAGGCCTATCTCCTTGGTGCGCTCCGTCACGCTGACGTACATGATGTTCATGATGCCGATGCCGCCCACCACGAGCGAGATGCACGCCACGACAAGCAACAGTACGGTCATCGTGTCACTGGTGGAGTTCATCATCTCCGCCATCTCCTGCTGCGAGCGGATGGTGAAGTCGTCTTCCGCGTCACCCTTGAGCTTGTGGTTTTCGCGCAAGAGCTGTGTCACCTCACTGATGGCAAGGTCGGTCATGTCCTCGGTCACGGCGGAGGCGTTGACTCCCTCAAGGTAGGTGACGGAGAGGATGCGCTTCATCACCGTGGTGTAGGGCGCCAGCACCATGTCGTCCTGGTCCATGCCAAAGGAGTTGTAGCCCTTCGACTTAAGCACGCCGACGATGCGGAACGGAATTTTCTTGAAGCGTATCACCTTGCCCACGGGGTCTTCGCCGTTGGTGAAGAGGTTGTCCGCCACGGTCTTTCCTATGACGCACACCTTCGCGCTGTTTTTCACATCCTCGTCGGTGAACATTTCGCCGTCCGACACCTTGAGCTGGCGTATCTCAAGGTAAGCTGGCGAGATGCCGTAGATGGTGGAAGGGGTGTTGTTGTTGCCGTTGACAAACTGACCGGAGGAGTTGACGCTCGGCGACACCGCGCCGAGGTATTTCGCGTCACACAGCGTCTCGTAGTCGCGCAGCTTGAGCGTCTGCATGTCCGACGCGTCCTGGCGCGCGCCGCCCGGTCCCTTGTCCTGCCCCGGGCGTATCATAATCATGTTGGAGCCCATCTCGGAGATGTTGGCCTGTATGCTCTTCTTCGAGCCCTGCCCGATGGCGAGCATGGCAATCACCGAGGCCACGCCGATAATGATGCCCAGCATGGTGAGAAACGAGCGCAGCTTGTTGGCCGCGATGGCCCGCAGGGCTATCTTGAATAGGTTGGAAATGTTCATGTTTTCTTTGCCTTATGCCGTAAAGTTACGCGCCGGTCACTCCTCGGGCGCGGGGAGCGCGGCGAGCGCCTCCTCTGCCGAGTGGATGTCGGTGTTCACGGTGTCCTCCCTCACGAGTCCGTCCCTCAGCACGATGTTGCGGCTGGAATAGAGGGCTATCTCGGGGTTGTGCGTCACGAAGATGATGGTGCGCCCCGCCTTGAAGAGCTTCTGGAAAAGCACCAAAATCTCAAACGAGGTGCGCGTGTCAAGGTTACCCGTCGCCTCGTCAGCCAGGATGACGGCGGGGTCGTTGACAAGGGCGCGGGCTATGGCCACGCGCTGCATCTGACCGCCGGACATCTGGTTGCTTTTATGGTAAAGCCGCTCGCCAAGCCCCACCATCTGCAGGGCCTTTATGCTGCGGTCACGGCGCTCGTCCGCCCCCACCGCTGTGTTGTACATCAGCGGCAGCTCCACGTTCTCCACCGAGGTGGTCTTCGCAAGCAGGTTGTAGTTTTGGAAGACGAAGCCAATCTTGCGGTTGCGCAGCACAGCGCGCTCGCTGCGGCGCATCTTGCGCACGCTCACGCCGTCGAGGAAGTACTCGCCGCTTGTGGGGGTGTCAAGGCAGCCCAGCTGGTTGAGCAGCGTCGACTTTCCCGAGCCCGACGTACCCATGATGGTGACAAACTCCCCCTCGAATATCTTGAACGAAACGCCGCGCAGGGCGTGCACCGTCTCGTCGCCCACCTGGAAGTTGCGGCGCACGTTCTGCAGCTCAATCACCACCTTGCGGTCAGGATTGGCCTCCGGGTGCGGAAATGTCTCTTTATTCATTCTTCTCCTTGTGTTGGTCTGTGTGGGAAAACGTGCGGGCGGACAGCGTGCCAGCCCCCTGCCCGGGAGCCGCCCGGCCTGTCCGCCCGCCGCCGGGACTTACTTCTTCTTTTTCCCCGGAGGACCCGGCGAGAAGGGACTCTGCTCGTCCGAGCTTTCGGTCTCGGTGCTGCTCTCGTCGGAGGCGGTGGCCTCCTTCATGTCCACTATCACAAGCGTTCCTTCCTTCACGCCGCTGAGAATCTCTGTGCGCGTGCCGTTGGTTATGCCCGTCTCCACGGAGTAGGCCTTGAAGGTGCGTCCGTCGCGCACCCACAGCTTGTGCGTGCCGTTGCAGTCTACAATCTTGTCCTTCGCGCCCACGGTCTCGGCGGTGGGGGTGAAGCGCAGCGCCTTGGTAGGCACGCTCACCACGCCCGTGCGCTCAAGCGTGTAGATGGTCACGTTGGCCGTGAGTCCGGGTTTGAGTTTCATGTCGGGGTTGGGGGCGGAAATCACCACCTCGTAGGTCACCACGTTGTTGTCCGTCGTGGCCTCGTTGCGCACCTGCGTCACCGTGCCCTCAAAGGTTTCGTCGGGGTATGCGTCGACGGTGTAGGTGACGCGCTGCCCTTCGCTCACCTCGCCTATGTCAGCCTCGTCGACGTTGGCAATCACGCGCATGTCGGTGAGGTCCTTCGCGATGGTGAAGAGCGTCGGGGTGCTGAAGCCGGAGGCCACGGTCTGGCCTTCCTCCACCGACTTGCTTATCACCACGCCGTCGATGGGCGAGGTGATGGTGGCGTAGCTGAGGTTTGTCTTCGCCTTGTTCACCGCCTCCTGGCGCGCGGCGAGCGTGCTCTGCGCCTGCTCGAGGGAGAGGCGCGCGCTCTCATAGTCGTTGGCCGAGATGAGTCCCTTGTCGTAAAGGGCTTTCTGGCGCGCGAAGTTGCTCTTCTGGTAAGCGAGGTCGCTCTTCGCGCTCGCAAGGTTGCTGTTGGCGCTGTTAAGCTCGCTCACAAGGTTGGTCTTGTCAAGCTCGGCGATAACCTGTCCGCGCTTCACCGTGCTGTTGTAGTCTACGTAAAGCTTGCTGATGAGTCCCGACACCTGCGTACCCACGTCCACCGTGGTGACGGCCTCAATGGTGCCGGTGGCTGTGACGCTGTTGCCGATGGTGGCTTTCTCCACCTTCGCCGTCTCGTAGGTCACCTCAAAGGGAGCCTCGCCCTTCTTCACGAAGTAGTACGCCACGCCCGCCACGACGGCCGCCGCTGCCACTACGTATAGTGTCTTTCGCACTTTCGAATTGATTTTCATACTGTATGCTGGGATATGAGGGTTATGTGGTTGGCCGCCGGCACGCGGGACACGCGCCCCGCCGCCGGCACGGCGTTTCAGTCAAGCGACTCGCCCGCGTAGAAGCCGAGCAGCTCGCGGTTGAGCAATGCCGTGTACTTGTCCTGTATGAGCTGTTGCTTCGCGTTGAGCAGCGAGGCTCGCGAGGTGAGCAGCTCGGCGATGTTCTTCACGCCCACGCTGAACTGCTCGGACATCAGCTCGTAGCTTGTCTCAAGGCTCTCCACGTTGCTGCGGGCGGCGAGGTACTTCGCCTGGCTGTTTGTGGCGTTGAGCCAATAAGTCTCCACCGTCTTGTAGAGGTTTTTGCGCGTGTCCTGCAAGGAGAGCTCGGCCGTGGTCTCCGCCACCTTGGCGCGCTCCACCGCGCTCTTTGTCTTGCGGTTGTCGAAGATGGGGATGGAGAGCGACACGCCCACCTGTGCGTTGAAGTTGTTGCGCATCTGCTGCCCGAAGGCGGTTGTGCTTCCCGTCATGTGGCTGTCGCCGAGGCTCCCCGTCAGACTTACCGTGGGGTAGTACCCCGTGCGAGCAATCTTCGTGGCGAGCTTGCTTTGCTCCACCGACAGCTCGGAGCTCTTCACCTCGGGGCGTGCGGCGAGGGCCGCCTCGTACACGCTCATCTTGGCGGGGATGGCGGCAAGCACCTCGGCCTCCGCCGCGTCCACCGGCTCCACCTCGATGCTCTGTCCCTCGGGCAGTTCGAGAAGCTGGGCAAGCTGCATCTTCGCGTCGGCAATCTGCGTGCCGGTGTTCACCACGTCGTAGCGCCCTTGGCTCACCTGCGCCTCAAGCTGGGCGAGGTCGGCCTTTGCCATGCTGCCCACGTTCACCATCTCGCGCCCGCGCTCGCACAGCACAGAGTCCTGCGAAAGCAGCTGGCGGTTGACGCGCTCGGCCTCCGTCATGTAGAGAATCTGCACGTAGAGCTGCGCAATCTGCTCTTGGATGCTGTTGGCGGAAGTCTGCGTGTCATAGGCCGCGATGCGCTGCGATAGCTCGGCGTTCTCTATGTTCATGCGCGTCTTGCCGCCGTTCCACGCCACCCACTGGGCTGTCACGCCGTAGTTGCCGCTCTGCGTCGCCTTGTCGGCCGCCGAGGTGGCGATGCCGCCGTTCACAAAGCTGCTGCCGGTCTGCTGGAAGGGGCGGTAGGTGAGCCCCTGCGTGATTTGCCCCGAAAGGCTCGGGAGCCGCGCCGCCTTGGCCTCGGCCACATCGACGGCCGCGCTGCTCTCCGCCGCGCTTTTCTGCCGCAGCTGCACGTTGTGCTCGAGCGCGTAGTCGATGCACTGCCTCAGTGTCCAGCGGGAGACGGTCTCCTGCGCCGTGGCGCAAAGCGGGAGAAGCGCCGCAAGCAATATGCCGCGCCACCTGTTATTAACCATATCCTGTCTGTAAAGTGATTAAATATTCGTTTCCGCGGTGCGTCCGCCCCTGTCGCGGGGAGGGAAGGCGCAGTGCCTTTCCTTTTCACCGCCGCCTGCGGTACGGACTCGCCATTTTGTCTTTTGCAAAAATACCACTTGCCGCCCGCGTGGCACCCCGCCCGCGCGTTTTTCACTTTTATCAATATACCAACGCGCTGTTTTTAACGATGAATATGTTAAGCACCCCGCCCGGACAGCGGCCACCGCTTGCCAAATGCCCACGGGCGGCGGCACCGCGTGGGGAGGAAACGCTAACTTTGCGCGTAGAAAAACCTAAACCGCCGCAAAGAACACCGCAATGAACGAAGAGAGCGAACGCAAGTCCGAACCGGCCTACCGCAGCAAGATGAAAGGCGAACGCGCCGCCACACTTTACGCCGCCATACTGCAGTGCCTCACGCGCGGCCGCCGCTACCGCGACCCCTCCTACGGCACGGCGCAGCTGTGCCGTGACCTGCACACCAACACGCGCTACATCGCGGCGGCGGTGGCCAACTGCACGGGGGGCAACTACTGCGCCCTCGTCAACAGCCTGCGCCTGCGCGACGCGTGCCGCATGCTGCGCTCGCCTAACCACGCCGACCTCACCGCCGAGGAGATTGGCCTTCTTTCGGGCTTTGCCTCGCGCCAGGCTTTCTACAACGCCTTCCGCCGCGTGTACACCTGCACGCCGCGCCAGTACCGCGCGGGCGCGGAGAAACGCGGGAATACCACCGAAAGCGGCACGCCGGTAGCGCGGAAAGAGGGAAAGGGCGGAAAGGGAAAGGATACCGAAGAATGAGACTCGCACTGATACAGCCGCGCCTGGCCGCCGATGACTTCCGCCGCAACGCCGCCACCGCCGTCCGCCTTATGGACGGGGCGGGACGGGCGGATCTCTACCTGCTGCCCGAGATGTGGGCGACGGGATTCCTTACCGAACCGGACGAAACCACGGCACAGGCGGCGGAGGCGGGACTGGACTTCATGCGGCGCGAGGCGGCACGGCGCGGGGCGTGCGTGGCGGGGTCACTCGCGGTGCCCTGCGGCGGCGGGTGGCGCAACCGTTTCTTCCTTGCCCTGCCGGACGGCTCGCTGCCATACTATGACAAACGCCACCTTTTCTTTCCTGCGGGCGAAGACACGCACTTCACGCCGGGCACGCGGCGGGTGGTGGCGCGTTATGAGGGGGTGGAAATACTGCCCGAGATTTGTTTTGACCTGCGTTTCCCCGAAAACTCCCGCAACCGCGCCGACACGCCCTACGATCTCCTGCTGTGCTGCGCGGGCTGGCCGGCGGAGCGTGCCGGGGCGTGGGACACCCTCCTGCGGGCGCGGGCAGTGGAAAACCTTGCCTGCTGCGCCGGCTGCAACTGCTGCGGCACGCTGCGGGGCGTGCTGTACGGCGGCGGCTCGGCAGTCTACTCGCCGGCGGGCGAATGCCTCGCGCGGCTCGGCGCGGAAGAGGGCACGGCCGTAGCGGACATTGACATGGAGGCGCTGCGCTCCCTGCGCAAGGCTTTCCCCGTGCTGCCCACTCAGCCGGCGTAAGAGTGCATGCCGCCGAGGAAGAAATTGACACCGAAGTAGGTCATCAGCACCGTGAGAAAAGCAAGGACGGAGAAAAGGTGGAAGTGCCGGGGGCGGGCCAGCCACGGCAGCGAGCGCGTGTGGAAGCCGAGGGCGTACACCATAAAGGTGACGAGAGCCCATACCTCCTTGGGGTCCCAGCTCCAATAGCTGCCCCAAGACACGTTGGCCCACACCGCGCCGAGAAAGATGCCCGCGCCGAGGAAGAAGACGGCGGGGTAAAGCAGCAGCCGCCCCAGCAGCATGAGCCGCTCCTCCTGCCTCCGCAGGCACAGCCCCAGCACGCCGGTTGCCATCACGAGTGCAAGCAGCGAGTAGCCCGCCATCACCACCGACACGTGCAGACTGAGCCACGGCGAGGCCAGCACGGGCATAAGGTTGGTGACCTGCGGCGAACTCTGCCCAAGGTGGGCGACAAGGAGGGCGAAGCCGGCCACTATCAGGCCGAAAGGCAGCAGCACGGGGAAACGCCGCCACAGCGCGAGGACGAAGGACAGCTCGGCCAGTGCCATAAACTGCATCGTCTCAAATCCGTTGCTCAGCGGCACGTGCCCCGACACATACCAGCGCAGCCCCACCCACGCCGCCAGCGCCAGCGCGGCGGCGGCGGCGAAGAGGGGCAGCGCGGCACGCTCGCCCCGCAAAGGGGCTTTTTCTTTCACAGACAGATACACCATGCGCCCCGCCGCGAGGAAGCCCGCCGTCAGGCAGGCAACGAAGAGTACGAGGGTTAGCGGCAACCGGTTGTACAGCAGCTCGGCCGTCACCCGCGCCTCGCTCAGCGGCGGCGTGCCCTTGGGCAGCGGACGTATCAGCTCGCCGCCGGTGAGCATCGCCACCAAAGCCACGCGCTCGTCGGTCTCGGCCACGGCTTTCTGCAGCGGGTCGGAGGGCGGGACACCGCCGCCCGCCGCGCCGCCTTTCCAATATCGCTGCAGGCGGTACACGCCGTCCGCGCCGAAAAAGTCACGGAAACGGGCGTACTTCCCCTCCACGCCGAGCAACCCGCGCAGCCGCTCGCTTTTCACAAGTATCATAGGCTCGTCCGCCCACACCTCGGGGCGCAAGAGCCAGCCGGACACCACCTGCTCGGGCGTGAGTCCGCCGTAAGTGGACTTTCCGTATATCTTCAGGAGGAAATCACGCGCGAAGGTGTTGAACGGCGCGACACGCCCGTTATACACCACCTGCCGGCGTGCCAGACTGTCGGCCTTGGCGCGGTTGAAGGCGGGCAGCGAACGCTCCGCCCGCGCCCCGGCGCATGGCAGGACACACAGCGCAAGGGCGAACATGCCGCGCCGCAACAGCGGGTGGCGCAGCAGCGCGCGGAAGCCACCGCGCGGGTCGGCCAGCGCGGCGCACATCGCGAGGAAGAGTAGCGCGTAGCCCGTGTAGGTGAGCGCCGTTCCCCACGGGTCGTAGTTGACGCTGAGCCAGCTTCCCGCCCCGCCCTCGTCATACGACGACTGGTAGAGACGATAGCCGCCGCGGCGCAGTATGCGGTTCATCGACACGCGGGCGGACTGTGCCGCGCCGCCCGCGTCCGTCACGGTGAGGAGGCTCACATAGTCGGCCGGGGTGTCCGTACCCGGGTAACACTGCACGGCGAAGCTGTCGAGCCTGAGGGTAAAGGGCAGACGCGCCGCCTCCCCGCCACCCGCGCTTTGGAAAGCGCCCACCTCCACGCCGCGCGGCAGGTGCACATAGCCCTTGCGCGAGGTGAGCCATGTGGCGGCCGCCCCGGCGAGTATCACGACAAACGCGCCGTGCATCAGCAAGAGCGGCACGCGGCGCAGAGCCCGGAGGCACACCATCGCCGCCACGACACCCGCCGCCAACACGCCCCACAGGGCGGCAAACCACCACGAGCCGTACACGGCGGACACGCCTCCGCCGTCCTCCGTACCGCCCGTCAGTGTCGAGACGGCCAGCACAACCTCCAATGCGGCGTACACCGCCAAAAGCGCTCGCTTCATAGTCATTACTTATATATAATAGTGTGTATGGTGTATGCCAAACACGGCGGAAGCCGCGCCCCGCATATGTGCGCCGCCCCTTTCCGGGGCGTATGCGCAAGGGGCGCGGCTTCCGCCGTGGCGCATGCCATCCCCCGTCCTTCCCGGCGGGAGCAGGCACACAGTGAGTGTCAGAAAGCGGCGAAGTCGGCGCAGCCCTTCGCGCCCGTGGCCATGCACTCCATCTCTATCAGCCACCCCGGGCGGCACACGGGAGCCAGGACGATGACCTTCGGCGTGTCGGGAAAACGCTCGGCAAACATCGCGCTCACCACGGCATAGTCCGACGGGTCGCGCAAATACACTATCATCTGCCCCACGTCGTCGAAGCCGCAGCCGGCCTCGGAAAGCAGCGCCTCCACGTTTTCCCACATGCGCATAGTCTGGCGGCGTATGTCGCCCGGGTACACCACCTGCCCCTTGTTGTCAATGCTTGCCGTGCCGGAGATATACACCTGCCGGCGGTCGCCGTAGTCGACGCGCGTGCCGCGCTCAAAGCTCACGCCGTACTCGTACGTGGGGTTGAGGTGGGTGGGCGCGTAGAGATACTTCACCTGCCCTGGCTTCGTGCCCAGCACGGAGTAAGTGTCCATCTGCACCAGCACGGAGGGGTCGGCGTTTCGCCCGTTGATGCCGGTGCTGGCGATGAAGTGGGTCTTGCTTGTGAGGTTCTGCGTGTAAAACACCTCGTTGCGGGCTTTCACCACGCCGGCGTAGTTGACATCGACGTTCTGCACGAAAAACCACGTGCGCACACAGTTCTTCTCCAGACTGCCGCCGTTGGCGAAAAGGCGCATCACATAGTCATTGAGCAGGAGGCTCGTCTGCTCGGCGGACGTGCCGGCGGCGGCCGTGGCCGTGCCACCCCACAGGTGGGTGTACTCCCCGTGGCTCACTTTGTACAGCCCGTCGGCGAAGGTGCCGCCGTCCGTGCCGGTGAGCAGGCAGGCCCACAATGCCACCTTCGTGCCGTCAAGCGGCGCCTGTTCCACCACCGAGCAGGCACAGGCCGGAGCTTCGGGCACCGAGGCCAGCAATTGCGCGTACTGGTTGGCGGCGTCGCTGAGGAAGTAACGCTTGATGACGGAGGTGGCTCCGGTCAGGCGCGTCTGCAAGAGACCGTAATAGGCTGAAAGCACGGCATCGAGCTGCTCGGTGTAAGTGGCTGTGGGGTCGGTGGCGTGTACCATCACGTGGTACTCCGTCACGCCACCGCCCTTCGGGGTGAATTTTGATATTTCGGCGCGGGCTTTCTCCGCGTTCACGCAGAAGCGTTCCTGTGACTGACTCATAAAGTTTTTGTGTCCATTCTTTTTTCAAGGTACAAATTTACGAAAAGGCGGCCACCCGCGCCGTCTTTCCCGCGCGTGCCGCGCAAAATCACCCGTTTTGGGTAGCGGGCGGCACACGGTGCGAGGCGCGGGCTTTCCACTGCGGGGGGGGTCCGCCAACAACACCTCAGGCAAATTGAATTCCCCGCCGCATCACATCCAGCACACTTGCAAAAGGGCATACTTCCGCACTGGTAAAAAATTCCGTTCTGGGTAAAATTGACCAATTTGAGGAGACGAAACTTTAACGTTATTTAGTGCCGGGAGAGACCCGCGGCGGCCTTGTCGCAGCCAAGCCGCACTTCGGTGACAAGATGCCGCGGTACTTTGAAGGCCAAGCCGCACCCCAGTGACCCGATACCACGGTACTCCGTGGCCC
>CAVGTC010000085.1:0-12944 GCA_963632255.1 Lachnospiraceae bacterium
AGGCAAAAATAAAGGGACATTCCTCGCGGGATGTCCCTATCTTGTAGTACAAAGATAATACATTTTCGGACGGAATGCAAATGCGCAAATTCGGGCTGCGAAAATCACTTTTCCACTTTTTGCGGTGTTTTCCTTACATTCTGATTTTCGCGACGCGGCGGGTTATCCACCTGCACAGCCCCCGCACGAACCCACTCGCGGACAATCCGCTGGGTGGGGGTCACTTCACTATGACAAGGAAGTAGTTTTTCTTTCCTCGCTGCACAAGGAGATACTTGCCGTCAAGCAGATCGTCCTCCCCTATCGTCTGGTCGAAAGTCTGCAGCTTCTCCTTGTTGAGGCTCACGCCGCCACCCTGCACCAGCTTGCGCATCTCGCCTTTCGAGGCGAAGCACTTCGTGGTATCGGCGAAAAGGTCAACAGCCTTCGCACCAAGAGCCTGACCCTTCTCCACCTCAAACTGCGGCACGCCCTCAAAGACGCTGAGCAACGTGTCCTCGTCAAGCCGCAGCAAGCTCTCCTTTGTGGCTTTGCCGAAGAGTATGTTGGAGGCCTCCACAGCAATTTCGTAGTCCTCACGGCTGTGTACCATGCAGGTGACCTCCTCGCCGAGACGCTTCTGCAGCGTACGGCGCCCCGGGTCGGCGCGGTGCTCGGCGATGAGCGCGTCTATCTCCTCGTGTGACAGGGAGGTAAAAATCTTTATGTAGCGCTCCGCCTCCTCGTCGCCCACGTTGAGCCAAAACTGGTAGAACTTGTAGGGCGTGGTGTAGCGGCGGTCAAGCCACACATTTCCCTGCTCCGTCTTGCCGAACTTCTTGCCGTCGGCTTTCGTTATGAGCGGGCAGGTGAGCGCGTAGGCATCGGCCTCCGTGCCAAGGGTGCGGCGGATGAGCTCGGTTCCGGTGGTGATGTTGCCCCACTGGTCGGAGCCGCCCATCTGCAGCTTGCAGCCCTCGGCTTGGTAGAGGTGGAGGAAATCATAGCCCTGCAGCAGCTGGTAGGTGAACTCGGTGAACGAAAGGCCATCGCGTGCCTCGCCGTTGAGACGCTTCTTCACGCTGTCTTTGGCCATCATATAGTTGACGGTGATGTGCTTGCCCACCTCGCGCGCGAAGTCAAGGAAGGAGAAGTCCTTCATCCAGTCGTAGTTGTTCACCAGCTTGGCGGCGTTGGGCGCGTCCGAGTCGAAGTCGAGGAAGTGGGAAAGCTGCTTCTTTATGCAGCTCACGTTGTGACGCAGCACCTCTTCGGTAAGCAGGTTGCGCTCCGCGCTCTTGCCCGAGGGGTCGCCTATCATGCCCGTCGCGCCGCCCACGAGGGCGAGGGGGCGGTGGCCCGCGCGCTGGAAGTGGCGGAGCATCATCACCGAGCAGAGATGCCCAATGTGCAGGGAGTCCGCCGTGGGGTCAATGCCCACGTACGCCGTCACCATTTCCTTGGAAAGCAACTCGTCCGTACCCGGCATCATCTGGTGCAGCATGCCGCGCCATTTCAGTTCTTCTACAAAATTCATCGGTGTTGTTTACGCTTGTGTTTTGTGTGTTCTGTTTCGGTTGTTGCCCCCAAAGGCTTGCCGGCACGCCATGCAGCGGCGCGTCCGTTTCTTCCAACAAGGTGCAAAATTAGCGCAAGGGGGCTGAAACACAAAGCACAAGGGCGTATTTCATGCCGATAGGGGCGCATGGGGAGACAAAGAGAGGGTTCAGCAGGTACTGTGGCGGTACTCAAGCGGTGTCATGCCCACGGCACGCTTGAAGACACGGGTGAAGTGCTGCGGGTACTGGAAGCCGAGGCTGTATGCCACCTCGCTGATGGACAGCTGGGGGTTTAGCACACGCTCCTTCCCGAGGCTTACGACACGCCGCTGTATGAAATCCTGCGCCGAACGTCCCGTCTCCTTCTTGATGAGGTCGCCGAAGTAGTTGGGCGAGAGGCAGAGACTCTCGGCGCAGTGACGCACGGTGGGAAGCCCCTGGCGGCGCGGGGCACCGGAGGCGAAATAGTCGTCAAGCAACGTTTCAAAGCGGGTGAGAATGTCGCGGTTGACGCGCTCGCGGGTGATGAACTGCCGCTCATGGAAGCGCAGGCAGTAGTCAAGCAGCAGCTCTATGTTGGTGGCGATGAGCCGCTTGCTCAGGCGGTCGATGGCGTGTTCAAGCTCCAGCTGTATCTTTTGCAGACAGTCGACGAAGATTTCGCGCTCTCGCTCGGAGAGGTGGAGTGCCTCGTTTGACTCGTAGGAAAAGAAGCTGTACTCTTTTATGTGCGAGCCGAGCGACGTGCCGTGTATGAGGTCGGGATGGAAGCAGAGTGCCCAACCCTTGGGCTGGAAGGTCTCGCCATTGTCGCACACGCCGGCCACCTGCCCCGGCGCGAGGCACACCACCGTGCCCTCCTGGTAGTCGTACAGCTGGCGGCCGTAGACAAGGTCGCCGCACTTCACCTCCTTGAGAAACACCACATAGAAGCCGAAGAGGTGGCGGCCGTGGCGTATGGGTTTAGACCGGGAAAGGTCTATTACGCTCACCAGCGGGTGCAGCGTTTCCACGCCGAAGAGGTCGTTGTACTGTTGTATGGTGTCTACAGGGGTGATGTCTTTATCCATTTGTCGTGCTGTATAATGCGCGGACGGCCGCACCGCCGCGTTTCCACGGCAAATGTAGCCACTGCGCGGCAGCCGCATCGCCACACCGGTGGATTATCGGTAACGGGGTGAACGGAATGTGTAAGAATGGTAAGGAGCACCGCGGCGCGACGGGAATATTCGCACAAACAAAAGCGGAAAAGTGCGCGGCACGGCACGCATGGAAATTCCTCTGTAAGTCTAAGAGCAGAAGGACGCTACGCCCCACCCGTTTTGTGCGTTTCGCGCTCGCGGTGTCCTATCAGGAGGTTGCGCACATACGCCACAAGTCCGAAACTCTGCCCCAGTATCAGCACGGGATCGAGGCGCAGTACGCCGTAAGACACTATTATCACCGCGCCCGTAAAGCTCATCAGCCAGAAGCCCGCCGGAAGCACCGACTCATCGCGGCGGCGGGAGTAAAGAAGCTGGTAGACAAAGCGGAAGGTGAATATCACCTGCCCCAGCGAGCCCCACACCACCATCCATAGTGGGATGCTCCGGTTGCGCAAAAAGCTGTCCACAAAGCCCGCCGCGTCCTGCGCGGCCCAGCATATGGCCGCCACGGGCGTGAGCAGCAGTACGGCACGGAAGACGGGGTGCAAGCCGCTCCACACGCCTTTGGCGCGGAGGTTCCAGAGATAGACGTAGTAGGAGATAAACTGACCGAGGACAATGCTGAAGTCCGTCCGCAGCCAGCCGTAGACGCAGAGCAGGTATGAGCCGCAAAGCGACAGCACCCAGAAGACAGTGGGGGACAGCACCTTGTGGGCGCGCTCCGTCATCAACCACTGCACAAGTATGCGAGCCGAGAAAAACAGCTGTGCCAAAAAGCCTATGGCGTATACAAGCAGCGCGGGCATGGGTCAGGCGTTGATGTCGTTGTCGCTCACCTCGTAGCGTATGTAGCGCGTCTTCATCCAGCGGTAGGCGAAGCAGTCGAGGAAAGGCGCGACGAGGCGGTTCCACAAATGGAACTTTGACACCCCTGCGGTACGGGGGAAGTGGCGCACGGGTATCTGCATCATACGCCCCTCTTCCAATAGCATAAGCGCGGGGAGGAAGCGGTGCATACCCGTGAAGAAAGGCAACCGCTTGGCCACCGCCGTGCGCATCACCTTGAGGGGGCAGCCCGTGTCGCGCGCTGTGTCGCCCGTCATGCGGCGGCGGAAGCCGTTGGCTATGCGCGACTGGAGGTTTTTGAAGAAGGAGTCCTTGCGGTTGGCGCGTATGCCCATCACCAGCTCATACTCACCGGCGTGGGGCAGAAGCAGGTTGAAATCCTCGGGCGTGGTCTGCAAGTCTGCGTCTATGTAACCCACCAACGGCGACTGCGCCGTGTCGATTCCCGCCTTGATGGCCGCGCTCAGCCCGCGGTTGGTTACAAACGAGATGTAGTGGAAGTGCTCGTTGCGCCCGCAAACCTCCTTGATGAGGCGGAGGCTGCCGTCGCGGCTGCCGTCGTTGACGAAAAGTACACAGACCTTTCGCAGGCTCTTGGGCAGGAATGCGCCAAGCTCCTTTTCAAGACGCGCGATATTGTCCTCCTCGTTGTACACAGGGACAACGATGGTGAAGTCGTAGTTGCTTGTTACGTTCATCTTTCTATGTATATGGGAAAGGCGGAGGCGGCTTGCGGCGTACCCCCACCCTGTCACTTGCTTCTCTCAGCGGGAGGCGCACACGGTGTAGGGACCGCACTCGCTTATGACACGCAGTCCGGGGACGGCTTGCAGCACGCTGTCGCCACGCCATTCTTTCGTCCTCACCACCACCACCGCCGGCACACTGTCCGCCTCGGCGAGCTGCGCTGGCTCCATCTGCCGCACGGGCTGTCCGAGGTACACGCTCATGTTCTCCGCCCGCCTTATGTGGCAGGTGCGTATCTCTGCGGCGTGGCTTCCACGCGCCACGCGCTGCACCTCGGCACACACCACGCCGTAGCCAAGGTAGGCGTTGAGGCGCGGAAGCTGCCACGAGGCAGCGAAAAGGGCACAGAGCAGTCCGGCGGAAAGCGTCCGCACTGCGCCGCGCAGGTCGTGTCGTTTCAATATCAGATAAAGCCCCGCCAGCCCCGCCAGCGACAACAACGCGGCGGCAACCATAGTGAGCGGTGTGCAGAAAGGCTCCGCCGCCGGGACGCTGCGGCTCACCACAGCATCCGCCACGAGGGCGAGGGCGAAAGGCGCGGCGGGCATCACAGCAAGCACCACCTCAGCCCAGCGGCACCGGCGCGGCAAACGGTCGAGCCAAATACCGCAAAGCGCGGCGGCAAAAGGCAGCGCGGGCAGCAGGTATATGTCCACCTTCGAGCTGAAAGAGGAGAGCATCACAAAGGTGACGGCGCACACCGCGCCGAAGAAGCTTTGCAAGGGCGAGCGCAGCCAGCCCCGCCGCACAGCCACGACGGAGCAGCCAGCCGCGAGGAGCGACCACGGAGCGGCGACATACCACACAGAGACTGCGTAGTACCAAAATGGCCGTGCGTGGTGGAACGACCGCGCGGCACGGTCAAACGTCTGGTGGAAAAGCAGGTTGTCCAGATACTCCGCCCCGCCGTCCGCATACACCGCACCGAACCACAGACCGCAGAGCGCAAACAGCACAAGCCATGTGCGCCAGCCGAAGAGCCGACCCAACCACCGCCACTCGCGGCGGAAGGCGAGCCATACTGCGGGGGCGAGCAGCGGAACGAGGAGTCCGACGGGACCCTTTGTGAAAAGGGCGAGGAAGCAGTAGACAGGGAAAAGCCACGCGCTGCGACGCGGGGCGGACGTTTCCCCAGCGTGCCAGCGGTAGAAAGTGCGAAGCGCGAGGACGATGAACAGACACATCAGCATATCCATGCGCAGCACAAGCGCGGAACCTATGAAGTACGCGTTCGTCAGCATAAGCCAGCGGGTGGTGCGCCGCCCCTCGGGGGACAGCTCGCCACACGTCCAGCGGTCCATCACGGCCATCACGCCGAAAGCGGGGAGCAGGGAGGCGAGAGAGAGAAACCACATATGGTGTCCGCCCAGCAGCACACGGCCGGCCATCACTATCCAAAGGTAGAGAGGAGGCTTGTCTGCGTAGGGCACACCCTGGTTAGTGAAAGCGAAGAGATGTCCTCCGCCAAGTGCCTCGTCGGCAATGTTGAGGTAACGCAGCTCGTTGTCCGGCGTGAAATCGCGGAACAGCAGCAACGGCAGCACCACCAGAAAGGCGAAGAGGTATACGTTGGGGCTTAGGGACTGTCTTTTCATAACCGTCGAGGGAAATCTACTCGCGCCCCGAAGCGGGGACGGCGGACGTATTCTGCGCAAAATTAGTCATTTCGGCGCGTTAAAGGGAGGTTCTGCAATTCAGCTTTGCCCGATTTCGCCTTGTTCCGCCCCAATTGTATGCCTACGGCATTATTATTATATAGCCCAAAGACCTTTCCGCCCCGCCGCTTTCGCGCAAATCCACCCCCGGAGGCGGCTTTTCGGGGAAACTTTGTATATTCGCCATACATTTGTCAAGCAACATTACACGGAAATCCCTTTTACCTCTTATGAAAAGTGCCATTCTGTCTTGGATATGCATCTTTCTCGGCTGCACCGTCATGGCGGCTGGCTTCGTATTCTTCATCAATCCGTACAACATCGTGCCGGGCGGAGTGTACGGCACAAGCATCGTGCTGCACAATCTCTTCCCCTCGGTGCAGGTGGGCACTTTCGGGTATATGCTCGACATCCCGCTGCTTATCATATCCGTGCTGCTGCTCGGCTCGAAACTGGGCGGACGCACCGTCGCCGCCGCACTGGCCACGCCTTTCATAATGAACGCGCTATCGTGGCTCGCCTATCCCACCGAGGAGGCACTGCGTGCCCTTGACCCGTCGCAACTGCTCGGCGGCACGCTCGACCTCAGCGGCGACCTTATGCTCACCACCATACTCGGCGCGTGCCTCATAGGCATCGGCGAGGGCATCGTGCTGCGCCAGCAGGCCACGACGGGCGGCAGCGACATCGTGGCGATGCTGCTGCAAAAGTACGCGCAAATCAAGTTTTCCTCGGCCATACTTATGGTGGACGGCGCAGTGGTGGTATTCGGTCTGCTGGTGATAGGCTTCGGTTTCGGGCAGGGGAAGGACGCGGCAAGCTCGTCGTGGCTACTCTCACTCTACTCGCTCATCGCCATCTATGTGTGCTCGCGCGTGCTGGCGCGTGTCATCAACGGCGCAAAGAATGACAAACTGCTTTTCGTCATCAGCGATCATAACCTCACGGAGCTGCACCACTATATTCTGAAAGACCTCGACCGCACAGCCACGCGGATAAAGAGCAGCGGACTGTACACGGGTAAGGAAAAGGAGATGGTTTTCCTCATAGTGAGTTACAAGGAGGTGGCGGGCGTGAAGCTCTCCATCAAACAGGCCGACCCCCGCGCTTTTGTCGTGGTGACGGACGCCTACGACACATTCGGAGAAGGCTGGAAAACCTTGCCGGACAAAGGGGATGTACACCCGGAATGACGCACTCGCATACAAGCACAACGGCGGGGCGGCTTCCTTGCGTGAAGCCGCCCCGCCGTTGTGCTTTTCCGAGGCTTCACACCATATGTATCCTTTCTACTTTCGTCCCGCCGGCGTTTCCCGGCGGGACGGAACATTGCTTGGGGGCGTGCCCAACCTCTTCGCGATTGCACGCCGGGCTACGGGCGAACCTATCCTCACCCTGCACGCTCAGTCCCTTTTCAGCATGAGGATGTCTATCTCCGGCCACGCGCCGAGGCGGAAAGGCACGTTGCTGCCCACGCCCGTGCTCACGTGCAGCAGGCGGCTGCCTTCGCGGTACAGCCCTCCCCACTCGGGGTATTTCCATGCCGAGGGGGAGAAACGTCCTATGCATAGCTGCATGGCGTGCGTGTGTCCCGACAATGTGACGGCGACATCGGTACGCGGCAGCACACTGCGCCGCCAGTGCGTGGGGTCGTGGCTCAGCAGCACCTTAGATATGTGCGACGGCAGTCCGCGCATAGCACGCGGGAGGTCGCCTTTGGCGGGGAACGGCGGCTCGCCGTCGTTTTCCACCCCAACAATGGCGATGCTGTCACCGCCGCGTCGCAACACACGGTTTTCGTTTAGCAGCAATTGCCAGCCCATCGCCCGCTCGCGGCGCACAAGCCCTTTCACGGCGCGGGCGGGGGAGTCGGGCGCGGTGTAGGTGCGGTACTCGCAATAGTCGTGGTTTCCGAGGACGGAAAACACCCCGTCCCGCGCCCTGATGCGTGAGAGGGCGGCGGCGAAAGCCGTCGTCTCCTCGGGGTCGGCGTTTACGAGGTCACCCGTGAAAACCACTGCGTCGGCGTGCAGCGCGTTGACGCGCCGCACTATCTCGTCCACCGTCCCTGGGGCGGCGGAGTAGGTGCCGATGTGGAAATCGGAAAGCTGCACTATGGTGTAGCCGTCAAAAGCTTCGGGCAACGAGGGTGTGACAATGTCCGTACGCCTCTCCACCACGTGCCGCCAGCCAAAGGTGAAGCCGTAGAGCGCGGCGAGCGCCACAGCGGCACCAGCGGCAAGTCCCGCTGCGTTGCCCCACACCATGGCGACGGGGGCGAAAGGTGCCGCCACCCGTCCCAGCAAGGAGAAAAGGACGAAAAGCCAAGAGGGCACCACCACGCAAAGCGCCAGTATGACAAGGAGGTGGAAAGCCGCCTGCAGGGCGTGCCCCGTGAGTCCCCACAGCGGGAGTACCACAAGCAGGACGAAAGGAAGCCAGAAGAGTATTTCCCAAACCAGCCTGCCGCCCCTCACGAAGTAATGCCATATGTAAAGGTCGGGCAGCAGTGCCAGCAGTATAAAGAGACCGATGTAGGCCATTGCGCGCTTATCGTGTAACTTGGAGTAAGTGGACGGGGGGATGCCCCGCTTTGAAAAAACCGTGGCTGCGGGGTGCTGAGCGTTTGTCCGCCACCCCACAGCCACGGATGGATGCCCCGTGTGCCCCTCTCACCTCAGGCTCCAGGCGCAATCACGCGGTCGTACACCGGCGGCGTGTCCACGCCGTGGCGGGCGAAAGCGGCGGCTATGTAGTTCTGTTGTTCGGGAGTGATGTTTTTCTCCCCGCTCTTCATGCGGTAGTACAACCCTTTCCCGAAATGTTCCAAAAGTTCCTGCTTTATGGCGGAAGCCGTGGCGGTGTCCACCGTGTCATAAATGTTAGACATACCCTGCACCATGGGCGCAGTGCTCTTGTTGTTTGTGTCCATTCCTCGTAGTTGTTGTGTTGCAGATTGCTTGCGAAATTACAAAGAAAATTTCGTAATGCGTCCGCCCCCCGCCTTTCTTACACAAATGCGCCACGTACGTCCGTCAAAGCTGGTGCGAAGCGAGGGGCGTGCCGTCCAGCGTGCGCACCGTCAGCGTGCCGTCGTCGTAGGTGGCGAATGTGGGCGGGTTGCCGCCTTTCGGAAAAGTGGGCGAGCCGGTGTTCAGAACGGCTGGGCGCGAGCCGTCCTCTGCATCCGGCTGCAGCGTGAAGAGGTGGGTGTGCCCATACACAAAGACATCGCACGAGGGACTTGCGGGGAGGCGTTTCTCGTTGTACACGTGCCCGTGCGTGACAAAGAAGCGGCGTCCGGCCACCAACAGCACTGTATAGTCCGCCTGCATTGGGAAGCGCAGCAACATCTGGTCTACCTCCGAGTCGCAATTTCCCCGCACGGCCACAATGTCGGCGGCGCGGGCGTTGAGCGCGGCGGCCACACCCTGAGGGTCGAGTCCCTTGCACAGCCCGTTGCGCGGTCCGTAGTTGAGCAGGTCGCCAAGCAGTACCAACAGCCCATAGCCGTTGGTGTCGTAAAAGGACAGCACGCTCTCCAGCGCGGGGAGCGAGCCGTGGATATCTGAAAGGAAAAGTATTTTCATTGCGCCTCACGTTTTGGACGCGCTAAGGTAAGAATAACCGCCGGATATCAAGGGCGCGGAAAGCCCCGCCCGCAGCGGAAAAAGGAAAGAGACCGGAGCCGCCGCCCGTGCCGCCCGCCTGCCGCGCGGAAAGCGGTGCGTACACCGGTCGGGGACTCCGGTCTCTCACAATGTATCACTTGCCCCGTCCGGCATTTCCGCCGGAAAGGGGAGGGCGTATTTCAGTTAAAGCGCAACCTTGGCAGCGTGTGCCTTTGCGTCACAAACCACGTTCACCACATACACGCCGGGAGTGGAGGGGCGGCGGAGCGTCACCTCGTCAGAGTTGGAGGTGGCCTGTGCCACCACACGTCCGCACGCGTCGCTCAGCAGTACGCGCTTGGTGAGCCCCTTCGCGCCGCAGCCGCTCACGCAGAGCTTGTCGCGCAGCGGCTTCACCTCCATCTTGCCGTTGTCGGAAGAGGCGGAAGAGATGCCCGTGCCAGTCTGTCCGCTGAGGCGGAAGACGCGGGTAGCGTGCGACTTCACCGTGGCGGTGAAGCTGTCGGCCACGTTGTCAAGATCCCTCTCGTCCCAAAGGTCGCGGCAGGTGTAGGTCTTGCCCGTCTCGAGCGCGGGTATCACGCTGAAGTCAAAGGTAGCCGTAGCGGAGGAGGAGCCGAGGTTGGTGACGGAAAGCGCCACGTCGCCGTTCTCCAAGTCCTTGGCAAATATCACGAGGTTGTTGTTCTCGGAGATGAGGTCGGCCTGCTGTCCCATGGGATCCTGGTTGAGGGCGATGAGTTCCTTGTTGAGCAGCATCTTCATATCGTCCTCATAGTAGTAGTTACTCTTGAAGGTGCGGGGGTCGAAGCTGAGAAGCATCGGGGACGACCACATGCACCAGAGGGCGAACTGCGTGCGGTACTCGTCCTGCGTCATGCCGGGACCGGTCTGGCACAGGTCGTTGGAGGACTTGCCCGTGCCGTGCAGACCGGTGCAAAGCATGTCGGCGTCGTTGAAGCGGTTGACACCCTGCCATACGGAGAGATCCTTCATCACATTAATGCTCTGCGTGACACCCACGCCCGAGCCGGAGCCAATCCAGCAGTCGCGCACGTCCTGGGAAATGCGCCAGCTGCAGCCGCCAGACTCGGCGCCCCATTTCCACGGCTCGCGCACACCCCACTCGCAAACGAAGAGGTTGATATTGCGGCCGTCGGCGTGCAGCGCGTCAGCCCATGTCTTGTAGCGCGAGCGGCAGGTCTCCACATCGCTGGGCGCGTGGCAGTAGTCCGTCTTCACGCAGTCAACGCCCCATTGGGCGTAAGTCTTCGCGTCAACCTCCTCGCTGCCGTAGCTTCCGAAAGCACCGGCACAGGTGTAGTTGGCCACATCGGTGTAGATGCTGAGCTTCATACCCTTGTTGTGCACATACTCGGCTGCCTTGCCCATACCGCCAGGGAAGCGGTCGGAGTTGGCGGCGGGGGTTCCGTCGGAGTTGCGTGCCGAGGCGTGCCACCAGTCGTCAAGACCGATGACGTTCCAGCCCGCGTCGTAAAGTCCGCTCTCCTCGAAGAAGTCAGCCATGGTCTTCACGATGTCAAGCGACACCTCGTTCTGCACGGCGTTCCACGACTGCCAGCCCATGAAAGGCGTGGGCAGTTCAAGGTTCTTGGAGACGGTGAAAGTTACGTCAGAGTCTTTGGTATCGCCGTCTTGGGTCACGTGGATGGTGTAGTGGTAAACACCCTCCTCGTCCACGGTACCCTCCACAATGTGGCGGGTGGCGTTCCAGTTAAGTCCGGTGGGCAATCCGCTCACGGAAAGCTCTGCGGAAGAGTCAGCAGCCTTAATTTTGTGCATAAAGCGCACGCCGGGCTGCGAGAACACGGTGGTGGCGCAGGCCAGTCCGCCCGAGAGCGACTCCTCGGTAACGATGGCCGGGCGCGTGGAGTTCTGGTCCTGGAAGACAAGGTAGGCGTTGGCCCAGTCTACATGGTCGTAGCTGTTGCCGCCTGCGCCGTTCTCATTCTCCAGTATGACGTACTTCCAGCCGTTTACGTCCACGTCAATCTCAGGCGTGGTCTTGTCAAGCGCGCTGATAGTGCCCTCGCTCACCACCTTGGTGTCGCCGCTCTGTCCCTGCAGCGTGACACGGTAGGTGCAGATGCCGTACGTACTGGTGGCGGAGGAGGCAACCTCGTCGTCCACGCCCACGCGGGTGTAGAAGCGGGTCACCGAGCCGTTGAGCTTGATGATGATTTTGCCCGGGGCGTGCGTGCCCACACCGCTGGTGTAGACCGTGTCGCGCAGGGTGATAGCATTGCCGTCAATGGTCTTGTTGGCCTGTATCGTACCCCAACCGCAGGTGGCGTTCTCTATCTCAAGGGAGCTGAGGGGGATGTTCTCCGTGCCGGCCTCGGCGGCGGGTATGTTCACCGTCTTCGAGCCGTCAGCGTACATCTGGCTCTCGGCAATCACCTCGGGGTTGGTGCCGTCCACGGTGAAGTAGGCGTTGCCGTAGCACACATGGTCGGCCCAGGCCTGCTCGCCGATGGCGAGGTCGAGCACGAGGTAATCGCAGTTCGTGAGGTCGAGGTCGACGGGCGTGCTGCCCGTGCTGGTACGGTAGAGCGTGCCGCTCATCACGGTGGTGCTCACCTTGTTTTTGTAAGTGGAGATGGTGTAGTCCACGATGCCATGGCCGGTGTCGGTCTGCGCGCCGTCGTCAACTGCGAGGCGGGTGTGGAACGACTTTGCTCCGTTCAGCTTGATGACGGCCTTTGAGGGGGCGTGTGTGCCCACGCCGCTGGTGTAGAGCGTGTCACGTATCACGATGGGCTCGCCGAGCGTGGTGAGGTTGGCACGCACCTTCGTCTTGCCGTTGTCATCGAAGCAGGTGATGGGTGTGAGGTCAAGCGAGCTGAACTCGCACACACCGTCAGGCGGATTGACCGTCACGCTCTGCGCCCGCCCCGCGAGGGGCATAAGGAAGAGGGAGAGGCACAAGGCGGCAAACCCTCTCAGGTACTTGTTTTTCATAAAGCGTGAATTAAAAATATAGGAATTTGGATATAGTAGCGGTAATCTAAAACTCCGCAAAAGTAAAAAGAAAAACCGCGTTTTGCCTCGCGCGTTTGGCAAAAAACCTACCTCCCCGCCTTTTGTCTCGGCAAGGGGGCTGAATTGCACCGCAAATGGGCTTTGCGGAGGCAGTCGTAGCACCCCACACACGACACGGCGCTACGGCATTCACATCGCAAGCGGGACGGCAAAAAGCGGAAAAGTACGTTTGGGCAATTCGACAGATTTTCCGCCCATATATCAAGCAAAGTGTCAAAACGGGAAACACGAAAGATTGGTTTATATAACATAGCCGCCTTTGCAACTATCGGAATACCAATTATTTGCAGCCTTGCCCGTCAGAAAATAAACGACAAA
>CAVGTC010000086.1:0-12461 GCA_963632255.1 Lachnospiraceae bacterium
ACTTCGGTGACAAGATGCCGCGGTACTTTGAAGGCCAAGCCGCACTTCAGTGACCCGATACCACGGTACTCCGTGGGCCAAGTGCAGGCGTTTTGGTGCGAAAGTGCTTGATAATCAATATAGGCAAAAATATAGGGACATTCCGCGCGGGATGTCCCTATCTTGTAGTACAAAGATAATACATTTTCGGGCGTTTTGCAAATGGGGCAAAACGGGCGGCAAAAATCAAAATGTCAGATTTTTTGCCGAAAAACTGACATCCTGGTTTTGGGAAAGGCGCGGCGGATGGAGGGCGCGGGGGCGGGCGGCGCGCTCAATACAACATGCCGAACATCCACAGGGGGATGATGTTGCCGTATCCGGTTTCTATGTCGTCCTTCACCACATACCCGTTCTCCACATCCCGCAGCTGCCGCTGCTTTTTCTTCTTCCCGCCCACCTCAAAGGTGTATTTCCCGCCGAGAAGGAAGTCGGAAACGGGCGAGGCGGCCACCGGCAAAAGCGCGCGCGTCTGGTTGAAGAAGAAAGTCTCCCTCACGGTGCCAATCTCCACATTGCCGCCGCCCAGCGTGTAAATGAGGGTGGGGTTGTCAAGGTATATCTTGTCCACTTTCCCGAGTCCCTGTATGCCGCCCGTCGCGCTGCGCAGCTGACCGATAAGCCCCGCTTTCTCCAGATAGGCGCAGAGGTCGGCCACGCTGTTGCGCGACACCTCAAGCTGGCCGCCTATTTGCGACATGTTGGGCTTGAAGGGCGCGCTTTGCGCCACTATCGCGAGCAGGCGCTTGAGCTTGCGCGCGGTGGAGACGGAGAGGTCGGCGTACTGGGGGATGTCTGTCTCGATGGTGGCGTTGACCACCTGCAGCACATACCGGCCGATGTTTTCGTCGGCAAACGGGTAGTAGCCCCTTTGCAGGTAGTCGGGGAAGTGGCGCAGGGGGAGGAAGCCCGAGGGCATTTCCACCTCCTGCCGCAACAGCTGCGGGAGGCTGCACACCGGGAAGCGTATGCCGTGGAAGAGCTCAAGGTACTCCCTGTACGACAGTCCCTGCATCTCGTACATCAGGGCGCGGCGGCTGAGGTCGGCCGCCCCCTGGGCGATGTCGAGGACGGACGAGCCGGTGAAAACCACATGCAGCCCGGCGTGGTAGTCGTAAATGAGTTTCAGCTCCCGCGCCCAGTCCTTGTATTTGTGTATCTCGTCAATAAAGAGGTAGCGACCCCCCGTCCGGGCGAAAGTGTCGGCAAGCTCCGTCAGCCTGTGGCTGGCGAAATAGAAATCCTCCGCCTGCACGTAGAGCGCCTCGTCATGCGGCAGCTGCTCCTTTATGTGCTGAAGCACAAGGGTGGTCTTGCCTATGCCGCGCGGGCCCATAAGCCCTATCATGCGGGCGTCCCAGTCTATGCGGCCGTACATGTAGCGGTGGAAGGCGGAGGTGGTCTCCCTCAGCAGTTTGCGGTATGTGGCTTGCAGTTGTTCCATCCTTTCGTGTCCTTTCCTGTGGCTGGTTGTCTTCCCCGCCTGCACGAAACGTCGTGCGGCGCGGGGCTCCGGGCGGCGCGTTTGCCGGCGGAGCATGGTGCAAAAATACAGTCTTCCACGGAAAACTGCACTATGTGCGGTGCATTTTACAGGGAAAACTGCACTGCGCGTTGTGCATTTATGCAAGAAAACTGCACTGGAAGCAGTGCAGTTTTACAGTGAAATCGCACTATGGGAAGTGCAATTTGCGTTCCGTCCGTGCGGTGTCAGATGCCCGCGCCGTGCTCGAAGGTGGCGGAGACGGTGGCGCGCCCCTGCACCACGTGCGAGCCCGGCGGGAGGTCGGTGGTTTGCCACACGTTGCCGCCTATGACGCTGTCGTGCCCTATGCGCACGCGCCCGAGGATGGACGAGTTGGAGTACACCACCACGCGGTCCTCGAGGATGGGGTGGCGCGGCTCGTTGACAATGTTGCCGGCGGCGTCGTACTTGAAGCTGCGCGCGCCGAGCGTGACGCCCTGGTAAAGGCGCACGTGCCGGCCTATCACGCACGTCTCGCCTATGACGGTGCCCGTGCCGTGGTCGATGCTGAAATAGTCGCCGATGGTGGCGCCCGGGTGGATGTCGATGCCGGTGGCGGAGTGCGCCATTTCCGTGACAAGGCGCGGCAGTATGGGCACGCGCAAGAGGAAAAGCTCGTGCGCGAGGCGGTAGTGCGTCATCGCCGCTATGGCGGGGTAGCACAATATCACCTCCTGCAGGCTGCGGGCGGCGGGGTCGTTGTTGAATACCTCCTGCACGTCCGTCCCCAGCTGCCGGCGCAGCTCGGGGATGCGCCGCAGCACAGCCGCCGCCACGCGGCTGCCGAAGAGGTCGGCGTCGTCGTCCTCCGCCGCGACGGGCAGCATGCGGCGCGCGCGCGCCGTCTGCCGCGCCACTATGACGGCCAGCTGCGTGAGGTTTTCCACAAGGGGGTCGGTGTCGTAGTACCCGCCGAACACCACCGAGCGGAAAAGCCGCACCATCCCGGCAAGCTCGCCGGTGTCGACGGCCGTCATGCCGATGCGCGGGATGTGGCTGTCGGCCTTCCCAAGCAGCGCGGCGGCGCTTCTTGCCGCTTCCATCATAGGCTCACCTCCGTTTTGTACTCGTCAAAGGCGTAGAGCGCGGTGGAGAGGTAGCGCTCGCCGGTGTCGGGAAGCACGGCCACCACGGTCCGGCCCTCCATGCCCTCGCGTTTCGCCACCTGCAGCGCGGCGTAGGCGGCGGCGCCCGACGATATGCCCACAAGCAGTCCCTCGCGGGCGGCGAGGAGGCGCGCCGTGCCGATGGCGTCGTTGTCGCTCACGGTGAAAACCTCGTCCACCACACCGGCGTCGTACACGGCCGGCACGAAGCCCGCCCCGATGCCCTGTATGCGGTGCGCGCCGGGCTTGCCGCCCGACAGCACGGGCGACGCGGCGGGCTCCACGGCTATGACGCGCAGGGCGGGGTTGAGCTCTTTCAGGCGACGCCCCGTGCCGCTCACCGTGCCGCCGGTGCCCGCGCCGGCCACAAGGACGTCCACCTTGCCGCCCGTGTCGCGCCATATCTCCACGGCCGTGGTGTGGTAGTGCCTCTCGGGGTTGGCGGGATTGGAAAACTGGCCGAGCGTCACCGCGCCCGCCGTGGCGGCGCGCAGCTCCTCGGCCTTTGCTATCGCCCCTTTCATGCCCTCGGCCCCGGGGGTGAGCGCCACCTCCGCGCCGTAGGCCCGCAAAAGGCGGCGGCGCTCCACGCTCATGGTGTCGGGCATGGTGAGGATGAGCTTGTACCCCTTTATCGCGCTCACCAGCGCGAGTCCCACGCCGGTGTTGCCGCTCGTGGGCTCTATTATCGTGGCGCCGGGCGCCAGCGTGCCGTCCTTCTCGGCCTTTTCCACCATGGCGAGGGCCACGCGGTCCTTCACGCTGCCGGCGGGGTTGAAATACTCCACCTTTGCCGCCACCGTGGCCTTTGCCCCGGCCTCGGCGGCCAGCCGCCGCAGGGCGACGAGCGGCGTGCCGCCTATGAGGTCGAGCGCCGATTCTGCAATGTCTGTCATAGTTCGTTGTGTGTGTGTTTGGGATGTCTTGGGCTTGCCGCCCGCCGCAAAGTTACGCAATAAGCGTCTTCAGCTTGTCTGCGAGGTAGAGGGGAATATTGAGCAGGTCGGCGTCCCGCCGCATGTTCAGTGTGGACAGGCGGAGGGAGACGGCCGGGCTGTACGTCGAGCGGTAGAGCGACAGGCTCTTGGCCTTCACGTTGTGCTCGGCCTTTACCTCTATCGGGATAACCTGCCCCTGCCAACTCAGGAGAAACTCCACTTCGGCGGAGTTGCCTGAAGTCCAGTAGTAGTGCTTGTCGCCAAACTGCCTTACGAGCGACTGCAGCACGTAGTTTTCCGAAAGCACGCCCTTGAACTCGGTAAAGAGCCTGTCGCCGTGCATGGCTGTGGCGGGGTCGAGGCCCGACTTGCTGCAGAGAAGCCCCGTGTCGCAGAGGTACAGCTTGAAGGCCCCGCTCTTCTTGTAAGCGGACAGGGGCAGGCGCGGGCTTTCCACGGCATAGACGCGGTGCACCAGTCCGGCAAGGCAGAGCCACTCAATGGCGGCCTCGTACTCGCGGGCGCGCGCCCCCTGCTTTATGCCGGCGTACCTGAACTTCTTGTCCTCGCGGGCAAGCTGGTCCTGAAGATTCTCCCACACTTGGAAGACGCGCGGGATGTCCTTGTTGTTGATGTGCTTTGAGAAGTCCAGTGAGTAGGACGTAAGGATGGACTGCTGCACCCGGCCCGCTTGCTGCCAGTCGCGCGTGTCGGCGTATACGCTGACAGCCTCCGGCATGCCGCCCAACGCCAGATATGTCTTGTAGGCGTCGGTAAAACGCCGGTGCAGCGCCTCGGGCACCGCCGCCACAGCGTTTATTTTCTCATACGCCCGGTAGAGGCCGGTGTCCACCGTCCGCAGGTATTCGGGGAAACTTACGGGGTGAAGCGTCATGAAGTCCACCTTGCCCACGGGAAACGAGGCCCCGCTGCGGTTTAGGGCGACTCCAAGCAGCGAGCCCGCGCAGACGATGTTGTACTCGGGGGCTTCTTCGCAGAAATACTTCAGGCTGTTAAGCGCGTCGTTGCACTCCTGTATCTCGTCGAGGATGACAAGCGTGGCTGCCGGCGCCACCGGCTTGCCAAGGGTAAGCTCGATGGCGCTGACAAGCTTTGCCGGCTCCTTTGTGCGCCGGAACTCTTCCTTCCATTCCGGCATCGTGTCAAAGTTGATGTATACGAAGTCGTCATAACATTCCGCCCCGAATCTCTTCAGCGCCCACGACTTGCCCACCTGGCGCGCGCCTTGAAGCACCAATGGCTTGCGGCGCGGACTCTTTTTCCACGCTTCCAGTTGGCTCAGTATGTCTCTTTCTATTTCCATTCGTATCCCTTTTGTGCAAAGTTGCACATTATTCCTATGAAAAATGTGGGATTTCGCCACTTTCCGATAGGAACGGGGCGAAAAACCCGCCACCGGCGTGCCGGTCCGCACCCGTCCGCGCGGCACGCGTTGCGCGTTGCGCCCCCGGCGGCGGGACATGGTCACCGCAAATTGGCCTCTATGCTGTCAAGGCGGGCGAACAACTCCTCTATCTTTGCCACTATGCGGCGCTGCTCGGCCAATGGAGGGAGAGGAAATAATTTGTCCCCAAGATAACCTGTAACTATTCTCTGTTGGTTTGCCGTACCTTTGAATTTTGCTTCATCTACAAAGTACGGAGATTCTAAGAAATATAGCAAGAACCAACGATTAACTGTGTTTTTATATGGACGAAGTACCTTTAATTCGGTAGTACCTGCGCCTATCCCATTAGGAAGATTATCAAATATTGCAGACTTACGATTTTGGAAGCATGGTGTTATTTTAGCAAAGGCCACATCTCCATTAGCAAAGTGGGTAAACCCTTTCTTTATTGTTGCCCATTTAACTTGATCATAAGTATATTCAGAGCCATACGTTGCGGCTATCTTTTCCATAGGAATAAAAGCAGCCTGTGTATCATCATCAGCTTCATTCTTCGGATTCATCTGCACTAAACCTTTTACCCTACCCCATGACCAAGAAGATGGTATTTCAAAAGGAATTTCTTCCGTTACGTCCCTTGTGTCCTTGCCTATCCGCTCCCAATACCTGTTATCGTCCCCTTTGTAGATAACGGAATCGGCAAGGGCGGACTTTTTGAGTTTGCCTTCTTTCACGAGCCGTTGCTTCTCCTGGCGAATCCTCTCCAACAGGACGCCGGCGGGCTCATCGTTGGGGTCTTGGGGCACGAGTTTGCCGTGAATGGCGAGGTTGAGAATTTTAGCCTTGGCTTGCTTTACGGCGGTCCTTAGGCTCTCCTTGCCACTCTCTATGATGTCTATCAGTGAGAACAAACGCTCGATTTCCGCGACGATGCGGCGCTGCTCGGCGAGAGGGGGGAGGGGAATAGCAAGTGCTGCAAAACTATTTTTGTTCAGAATAGGCAAAGTTGTGGCAGAAGCATTTTCTTTTATCTCTTGTTGGAAAAAGTTGGAAATGCAAAGATAGTAAAGGAAAACAGACAGTATTGCATCTGACGGTACAACTGCATTTATCTGTTGATTACATGTGCCATCAGTCTCTATAAGTCCCGTTTTTCCTATTGTCGCTCCAATACATGTTACTAAGACAGACTTTGCCGGGAGTTTTCTTGATTGTTCGTAACCCAATTCTGTCAAATGATCTTTCGACGTTACTGTACGAATGCCTTGTTCTAAATCTGTTGGCTTAAAGAACGGAATATTGCCACCGTAGTAGTCCGTGACATCTTTGGATGGAGTGTTCCCTGTTATTACTTCGCCGATATTTCCAATAGTTGTCCACTCCCACGACTTCGGCACTTCAAACGGCACATTCTCATAATGGTCCGTATCGGAAGTCTTTGCAGACTTCTTTCCCTTCTTTATTTTCCCTTCTTTGATAAGTCGTTCTTTCTCCCCGCGGATGCGGCGGAGGAGTGCCGAGGCTGGCTCATCGGCGGGGTCCTGGGGCACGAGTTTGCCGTGAATGGCGAGGTGGAGTATCTTTTGCCTTAATGCCTTTGTGTCCATTGTGCTTAATGCGATAAGTTTTTTGGTCGGACCGGCCAAAAATTATTTTATAGTATTTTGTCCAGCCGGCAACTGGACAAATTGTGCTGCCAACGATGCACAATTATGCTTTATATTGTTCAAACTCCTCAATCCATTCTTTCATCTTGGCTTGCAGCAGTGCCTTGTCGGGCAGGTAGAGTTGGTAGGCAGAGGCGTAGACGTTGGCATCTTTCGGAAGTGTGAGTTCAACGAGTGCATCGTTCTTCTCTTTACAGAGCAGAATACCAACGGTAGGCTTCTCGAAAGGTTGCTTCACATAGCGGTCGAAATAGTTGACATACATCTGCATTTGCCCGAGGTCCTGATGGGTGAGCTTGTCAATCTTGAGGTCGACGAGCACGTAGCACTGCAGCAAGCGGTTGTAAAGCACAAGGTCGACATAGAAATTGTCTTCGTCGAAAGTGAATCGCTTCTGCCGCGCCTCGAAGAGGAAACCTTTCCCCATCTCCAAAAGGAAATCCTGTATCTTGCTTATGATGGCACTTTCCAGCTTCGACTCCGTATAGGCCGCTTCGGGCTTCAACCCTAAGAAATCGAGGGTGAGAGGACTCTTGAGCAGGTCGGCGGGTTTATCTATCGTCTGACCTTCTTTCGCCAGCCGCATCACTTCGTCCTTGTCGCGGCTGAGTGCCAGTCTTTCGTAAAGACTAGAGTTGTACTGCCGTTGCAGTTGGCGCACGCTCCAGTTTTGGTTGCGACATTCTATTTCGTAGAAACTGCGCTCGTCGGGGTTTTCTATGCGCATCAGGACAAGGTAGTGCGACCAGGAGAGGGCGAACTTGGGTGTCGGTTGGCAAAGTCGGTCTTTCTGGTCTACGGTGTAGACCTTATCATATTCGGTCTGCGCTGTTGACCCAATTAAATGAGAATATACCATAAAAAAGTAGCGGCACTTCTTCAGGGTTTCCACAGACCATCCTTCCCCATATTTTTCGGTTAAGCGTATTGACAAGTTCCTTATAGTCTCCTTGCCATAGCCGGCACGCCTCTCTCCCTGCTGCTCGTCCTCAACAATATACCTGCCCACGCCATAGTAGGTGTACACCATAGCCATGTTGACTGCTGTCCTCACGTGCTGGCGGGACTGCTCAATCAGAAGAGAGACTTTCTTGAAGAGGGTGTCTTCGTGTTTTGTCAGATTGTCCATATCCGTTCCTGTTTATTTATTTGTGCAGCTGGCGACTGCACAATTACTGTTCCGCTATTCCCGCCAACAGCTTTTCCAGTTCCCCCACCGCCTGGCTGATGCTCCGGCTCTGCTCCTTGATGTTTGCCATCAAGCGGCTGAGCGGCAGGTCCTCCGTTTCGCCGCCCTGCTTTATCCACGTGATGTCAAGCGAAGTCTTGTCGCGCGCCGTGATTTCGTCAATGCCGTACCTGCGCCAGCGCCCCTGCGGATTCTTCTCCGCGTCGTAAGTCTCCGTGCGGGCGGCGATATTCTCCGCGTGGTAGCAGTTTACGAAGTCGTCAAGGTGGTGGCGCTGCAGCTTGTTGGTGGCGAGCGTGTGCTTCACGCCTGTGCGGTAGTCGTAAAACCATATCTCCCTTGTGGGCTGCCCCTTGGTGAAGAACAGCACGTTGGCCTTCACCCCCTGCGCGTAGAAGATGCCCGTGGGCAGACGGAGAATGGTATGGAGATTGAAGTCGGACAAGAGTTTCTTGCGTATGGTCTCGCCTGCGTTGCCCTCAAAGAGCACGTTGTCCGGCAGCACCACCGCCGCCCTGCCGCCCGTCTTGAGCGACAGCATAATGTGCTGCAGGAAGTTGAGCTGGTTGTTTTTGGTTTCCACGTAAAAGTCCGGCCGGTTTATGTCCACCGAGCCGGCGGGACGCGTGCCGAAAGGCGGGTTGGCGAGGATGACGTCGACGAGCTTCTGCGGAGCTTTCTCCAGGGAGTCCTCGCACACCACGGGGCTGCGGTCGGTACCGACACCGTGCAGGTAGAGGTTCATTGAGGCGAGGGTCACCACAAGTGGCGTGATGTCGCTGCCGTGCAGTGCCCCGTTGTTGAGAAAAAGTAGTTTGTCCCTGTCCTCGCTCTGCGCCTTCATATGGTCGTACGCCGCGAGGAGGAAGCCGCCCGTGCCGCAGGCGGGGTCGCACACCGTCTCGCCGATTTTTGGCTGCAGGCAGTCCACCATTGCCTGGATGAGCGGGCGCGGCGTGAAGTACTGCCCCGCGCCGCTCTTCTTGTCCTGCCCGTTTTTCTCAAGGATGCTTTCGTAGATGGCGCCCTTCACGTCGCCGTCCATGACGAGCCATTGCACCCCGTCAATCATGGTGACCACCTTTTTGAGGTAGACCGGCTTGTCAATTTTGTTTTGCGCCTTGGTGTAGATGGCGCCGATGAGGTTTTCCTGCCGGCTCAGCACGCGCAGTGTCTCCTCGTACTGCCTGAGGAGGTCGTATCCGTCCAGCCCTGTCAGGTCCTCCCACCGGAAGCCGGCGGGGATGGCGGACTCCTCCTCAAAGAGGCGCGTGTTTTCGTCGTCCATCTTGAGGAAGAGCAGGTAGGTGAGCTGCGTGATGTAATCGGTGAAGCCGACGCCTTGCCCCGCCAGCGTGGTGGCGAGTTCCCATACTTTCTTTGTGAGTGTCTGCTCGGTGGATATGTTGTTGGCCATGATTGTCTGTTATGCTGTTTTTCTCAGTACCACGAATTTATACACGGAGGCCAGCGCCTCGTCGGCCGTACTTTTTCCGCCGAAAGCCGAGATGAGTTTCGCCCCGGGCAGGCCTACCTCCCTCAGCTCGTACACGCCGCAGGCCCCGTTGGTGGCGATATAATCCACCACCTGCCCCAGCAACTCTTTCTGCTTGGGCGAGATGTTCTGCTGCTTTTGTCCGCACCAAAGGTTAAACCACTTGCCGGCGGTGGGCAGCACGCTTTCGAGCCGCTCCGTCTGGCGGTAGGCGAAGCGCACCAGCTGGATGATGTTGGTCAGCGCTTCCGTTTCCTTCTTCTTTGTGGCGCGCCGCACCTTGTCGCCGCAGGTGATGGCGTACAAGTTCCAAAGCGTGCGCTTCTCAAAGCGGCTGTTGGCCATCAGGAGTTTCGCCTCCAGGTCCTTCAGCATCTGGCAGGTGACGGGCGTACCCTCGTTGTTGTAGAGTATGCGCAGGGCCTCGATGGTGTCGCGGTGGTCGCGGCAGTACTGCTCGAAGGCTTTGGTAGTGCTTTGTGCCTCTTCCACCGAGAAACCTTTGGAGATGAGTGTGTCCTCGCCCGGCATCAAGGTGTTGACGAAACCCGCCGCCAGTGTCAGGATGTACTTCCGCGCGTCCGCGTGGTTGGCCACCGGCGCGACAAGCGCCTTGCGCTCGAGGTTGGGCGCATTGACATCGGCAAAAGGCGGCAGCTGCGGCGGCTGCCCTGGGTCGAGGGCAGTGTATATGCGCTGCGCGATGTCGCGCATGTCGTCGTGGGCGAGGCTCGCAAACTCCTCCCTCTGCTCCTTGTCCGCCTTGTTGTGCAGGCGCGAAAGCGTGCCGGCGAGGCGTTTGAGGTAGTTGTCCGGCAGGTCGCCGTGGGCGATGCGCTCCAGCAGTATCTTCAATGGCATAGGGTCTCCCGGCCCTTCTCCCGGCCCCGGGATGACGTGCTCGTGTTCCGTCACCCCCACGGCGTCCACAAGGAAGAAGCAGTCCTTGCCCAGGGCGTTGGGCGTGACGGTGCGCAGCAGCTCGTCGTCTATGGTGCGCACGCCGCGCCCCTTCATCTGCGTGTAGAGGGGCGCCGAGGCCACGTCGCGCATAAACATCACCACCTCCAGCGGCTTCACGTCCGTACCCGTCGCCACGAGCGTGCAGGTGACGGCGATGCGGAAGTCCTTGTCGTTGCGGAACTGCCGTATCAGCTCGTTGCTGTCGCCCGCCGAGTAGGTAATCTTCTGCACGTACCGCTGCATGTCGGCGCCGGGACAAACCTCGCCAAACACCTCGCGCGCGATGTTGGCGATGTTGGTGGCGTGGTTTTCGTTGAGCGCGAAGATGAGCGTCTTGGGCAGGCAGCTGAAGTCGGGCTCGCGCTGCGGCTCGCAAAACATCTCCGTGTACACGGCGTCGCGGTAAGTGGAAAGGATGAGCTTAATCTGTGCGGGATTTACGATGCTGCGGTTAAGCTCCTCCCGGGTGTAATGTTTCGTCTCCTTGGCGCTCACCGTCTTCACCTCGCCCGTGTACCGCGTCTGCACCTCTGTGCGCTGCCCCTGCATGATGGCACCGCCCTCTTGCGTCACCTTTGTCTTGATGCGGTAGACGCGGCTGTCGACGTTGACGCCGTCGATGATGGACTGCTCGAGGGTGTAGTTCACCACGCGGTTGTTGTTGAAAAACGACATGGTGTCTGGGATTGGCGTGGCAGTGAGACCGAGGAGGCGTGCCGTGTCAAAGTATTCAAGCACCTGCCGCCAGTTGCCGTAAATGCTGCGGTGGCACTCGTCAATGATGATGAGGTCGAAGAAGTCGCGCGGCAGGCGTGGGTTGTCGGGCAGGGGCACCACGCCGTCCGCCGTGTCCTCGTCGTCGTCGTCGGTGTCGGATATCTCCTCGCCCTTAAGGAGGGAGAAGAGCCGCTGTATGGTGCATATCACCACGTTGCTGTCCGAGGGGACCTCCGCCGATTTCAGCCGGTTTACCGCAAAGATGGTGCTGAAGGCGTCGCCGGTCTCCGTAAGGCGGAACATGCCGAACTCGGTCTCCGCCTGCCGTCCGAGGTTGTTGCGGTCGACAAGGAAAAGCACGCGGCGCATCGGCGTGTAGCTAAGCATGCGGTAGGCGGTGAGGCAGGCCGTGTACGTCTTTCCTGCACCCGTCGCCAGCACCATCAGCGCGCGACTTTGCCCGGTGCGGAAACTCCTCTCCAGCCCGGTGACCGCCTCGTACTGGCAGTGGCGCAGCCCTTTCTCACTCAATGTCGGGAGGCCGGAAAACGGGTCCTCCATCCCCAGCATGTCGGCTATCTCCTTCGGGGTGTGGATGCGGTGGACGGCTTGCCACGCGGTGGTGTCGCGCTTGCGGTAGTCAAGGAAGTCAATTTCCTTTCCGTTTGACTTGTAGAGTATGGGCAGCGGTTTCTCCCACGCCGGATAATAGGGCGGAACGCTCTTGGCGTAGGTGACCACCTGCTCGCTTACTTTTGAGGAAGAGATGTCGGTCTCTTCGCGTTTCGCCTCAAGCACGCCTACCGCTTTCCCGCCCACAAACAGGAAATAGTCCGCCTCAAGGTTGCCTTTCAGCAGTCCCTCGCGTATGGCGGCCGCAGTGAGGGTGGGCTCGTACTCGTCACGGTCCACCACCTTCCATCCCGCGTCCGCAAACCATTGGTCAATCTTGACCCTCGCTTTTTCTTCCGGTGTCATAGTGTCGCACTTACAGTTGTCCCCGTAAGGCCCGCAGTCCTTACTTATATCGTGCAGGAAAATATATTTTCCACAAAGATACGACATTACTTGGCATCAGGCGGGTGGCTGCCGCTCCCGTTGTCCCGCAAAGACGCGCCGCCGCAAGCCCCGTCCCGTGGCGTGCCGAGCCAACCTCGCAAAATCAGGAAGTAAGCAAAACAGCCGAAAAACTGACATTTTGATTTTCGCCGTCCGTTTTGCCCCATTTGCAAAACGCCCGAAAATGTATTATCTTTGTACTACAAGATAGGGACATCCCGCGCGGAATGTCCCTTTATTTTTGCCTATATTGATTATCAAGCACTTATGTGCCAAAATGCCTGCACTTGGCCCACGGGATACCGTGGTACTCGGTCACTGGGGTGCGGCTTGGCCTTCAAAGTACCGCGGCATC
>CAVGTC010000087.1:0-12311 GCA_963632255.1 Lachnospiraceae bacterium
GAAGCGGGAGAGTAGGCAGCCGCCAGCCTTTTTTTCATGTCCTCCCCCGGAGCGGATAACGCCCCGGGGGAGGCTTTTTTTTTGCGCGCGTTTCCCGGGGAAGGGGCGGCGGCGCGCCCGGTGTTTGCAAGTGTACGGATCCGTGTTTAAAGCGAAAATGCAGTGCAGGGTGTTCCGTGCCGTCGCTGAACGGTTGCGGAGTGAGTCGACTTGCACGACTGGCGGTGAAAACAAGCATTTACCTTGCAATAGGTTGCCCGCAAATTCGTATTTTTGTCGCAATTTTGAATAGGTGTGTACACCCCAACTGCCGTAGACGCTTTGCAAGGAGTTGGATAGTGTGGTGGATGCCCTTGTCAGGATACGGAAGTTTTCAGTATGTTGAAACAATATGTTCTCGGTCTTGCGGTTGCGGTATTGTCCGCGCTCCCGTTGTGTGCGGAATCTTCGCGCGGGGTGCAATCAGCCACGCTTGACACAGCCCGCCGCGCCCCAGTGGTGAGTCTGCTCACTTGCAGCCCTGGTACCGCAGTGTATGAGCTTTACGGGCACACAGCGTTGCGTGTGAAAGGCGAGGGCGGCGATGACTGGGTATTCAACTACGGGACGTTCTCTTTCCGTCAGTCCCATTTCGTGTGGCGTTTCGTGCTGGGGAATACAGACTACTGCCTGAGCGTCAGTCCGTACTCATTCTTTTACGAGGCGTACGCCCGCGACGGGCGCGGTGTAAGTGAGCAGCAGCTCAACCTCACCCCCGTCGAGGCGCGACGGCTGGAGGCTTTCCTTGCGAAGAATCTCGAACCAGGAAACGCCACCTACCGCTACAATTTCTTTTATGATAACTGTACCACGAGGGCGGTTGATGCAATTGCCACCGCTGTGGATGGGAAAGTCGTGTGGCCCGTGGCGGATGGAAGAAAGACTTTACGCGACATAGTTCACCAGTACTCGGCGGTGAGTCCGTGGAATAAGTTCGGTCAGGATCTCCTGCTTGGCGCAGAGGCTGACAAGCCTGCCGACACGCGGCATCAGATGTTCGCGCCGCTCTATGCGCAGATGTTCGCCGACTCGGCAATGGTGCGCGGTCGTGACGGCTCGCTGCGGCATCTCGCCGCACCCTCCACCACATTGCTTCCCGCTGTGGCTGCGCCAATGCGTCCTTTCCCTGTGCCGCCTATGGCAGCTTTTGTCGCGTTCCTTGTGGCGGTAGCGTTGCTTACGGCGTGGGAATGGTTCGCTCGGCGCAATTTCTGGCCACTTGATGCCCTGCTGTTGCTTGCGCAGGGGCTGGCTGGCTGTGTCATCGCGTTTCTTTTCTTCTTCTCCGCCCATCCGGCGGTGGGGAGCAACTGGCTCGTGGTGATGTTCAATCCCTTTCCGTTGCTCTACCTTCCGTGGTATATGAAACATGCCTCGCTACGCCGTCCCGTGCCCGGGATGTATGTGCAGGGTGTGATGCTGGCTGTGACGCTGGCTGTGGGGCTGGCGGGTATGCAGCGCTTCCCTGCGGAGGTGTACCTCATAATTGCCGCATTGGCGTTGCGCTGCGCTGCTTGCCTATTGCGTACGCGCCGAGTGAGGGCTTGAAAGATTTAGGCACGCATTATATATAGGACTCAAAAGGTAGCAAAACAGAAACGCAAGAAGTTTGAAGCACCATACCACACAACAAGACTACTGCCGCCGGTGCGTACCAGTGACGCGCCTCCCGCTGCTGCTGTCGCTGCTCACAGCCATGGCCGTGTTCGGCACGCCTGAGGCGTGTGCGGCAAGTGTGGCGGCTGCGGGCGTGCCGCGAGTTGTGGTGAGCATACTGGTGGATCAGCTTCGCTCCGACTACCTTAACGCCTTTATGCCGCTATACGGCGAGGACGGCTTCGTGAGGCTGCTGCGCGAGGGACGGGTATACACGCAGGCGGAGTATCCCCACACCAGCCCCGACCGTGCCTCGGCCGCTGCTACATTTTCCACTGGCACAACCCCGTATAATCATGGCGTAGTGGGTGTGAGCTGGCTTGACCGCAGTACACTGCGTCCCGTCTTCTGCGTGGATGACAGCCGTTGTAGTGGACTGCTGACTGCTGACAAGACCGCACCGGTTCATCTCGCGGTGTCCACTTTCGGTGACGAGCTGAAAGTGGCTACCGAGGGCAAGGCGCTTGTCTACGCCGTGTCGCCTTTCCGTGAGACGGCGGTGCTGACGGCCGGACACGCTGCCGATGCGGCGGTGTGGATAGACGACCGCACGGGTATGTGGTGCGGCACGTCCTATTACGGCGCAACTCTGCCCGCGTGGACGGGGGTGCTCAACTCCGGCAGTCTCGCGCCCTCAAAGGCGGAAGGGACGGTGTGGAAGCCCACAAGCGACCTCGTGGGCAATTTCAGCTACTTCCTCTCCGGCGGGCTGCGCAAGCCTTTCGCCCACACTTTCAAGGGGGACGGGCGCTTCGTTTCCTACAAGACAAGCGGACTTGTCAACGCGGCGGTAGCCGAGGCGGCGAGAGTGTGCGTGGGTGGGACGATGCTCGGTGCTGACGAGGTGACGGACTATCTCTCGGTGACTCTCTACGCGGGCAACTACCAACACCGCGCGGCGGACGAGGCTCCCATCGAGCAGCAGGACACCTATGTGCGTCTTGACCGCGCCGTGGCGGACGTGCTGCGGGCGGTGGAGGACAAGGTGGGACGCGGCAACGCGCTCTTCGTGCTGACCTCTACGGGCTACACGGACGCCGAAAGCGCCGACCTCGGCAAATACCGCATTCCCACGGGCACGCTTGACATGAAGTGGGCGGCGGGGCTGCTCAATATGTACCTTGTCGCGCTTTACGGACAGGGGCAGTACGTCGAGGCGTGCCACGGCTGCCAGATGTATCTTGACCACAAGCTCATTGAGCAGAAACAGCTCGGACTGAGCGAGGTGCTGGAGCGTGTGCAGGATTTCCTCCTGCAGCTCTCCGGCGTAAAGGACGTATACACCTCCACGCGCCTTTTGCAGGGGGCATGGACACCGGGCATCAGCAAGATACGCGGTGCGTATAACCCGCGCTACTCGGGTGACGTGCTGGTGGAGGTTGCGCCGGGATGGCACTGCACCAACAGCCAGACGGGGGAGAATGTTCTTGTAAGGGAAAGCTACATACCATTCCCGGTCATATTTATGGGTGCGGGCTTTGCGGCGGACACCGTCGGCACGCCTGTCACCATTGACTACATTGCGCCCACGCTGTCAAAAGCGGCGCGTATCCGCGCCCCGAACGCGTGCGCACTCCCGCCGCTCGAATGACAGCGGCGCGGGTCGCGGGCGGACTTTTTCCCGGCATCCGCCGCTCCAGAGGATAATGGCGCACCGCCGCGCCCTTGAAAGGCAGCCGGGTTACCAACAGACAACAGAAAAGAAAATGGATATAAACAAAATTCTAAGCAAGCTCTTCGGCAACAAGTCCACGCGCGACATGAAGCTCATCCAGCCTTGGGTGGAGAAAGTGAAAGCCGCGTACCCTGCCATAACGGAGCTGGACAACGATGCCCTGCGTGCCAAGACAAAGGAGCTGCAGGCAAAGGTGCAGTCGTCGGCCGATGACATAAAGGAGAAAATCGCCGCCATCAAGGACAAGGTGGAGGAGACCCCGATGGAGGACCGCGCTCCGCTCTTCGCGCAGATAGACAAACTTGACACGCAGGTGCTCGACCGCATGGAGGAGGCACTCAACGAGGTTCTGCCCGAGGTCTTCGCCATCGTAAAGGACACCGCGCGCCGCTTCTCCGAAAACGATACGGTGACGGTTACCGCCACCGACTTCGACCGTGAGCTTGCCGCCACGCACGACTTTGTGCAGATTGACGGCGACAAGGCCGTGTACAACAACCACTGGATTGCCGGCGGCAATGACACGAAGTGGAACATGGTACACTATGACGTGCAGCTTTTCGGCGGCGTGGTGCTGCATCAGGGGAAAATAGCCGAGATGGCTACGGGCGAGGGCAAGACCCTTGTGGCCACGCTCCCGGTCTTCCTCAACGCCCTCACGGGCAACGGCGTGCACGTGGTGACGGTCAACGACTACCTTGCCAAGCGTGACTCCGAATGGATGGGACCGCTTTATATGTTCCACGGGCTGTCGGTTGACTGCATCGACAAGCATCAGCCCAACTCCGAGAGCCGCCGCCGCGCCTACCAGGCCGACATCACGTTCGGCACAAACAACGAGTTCGGCTTCGACTACCTGCGTGACAACATGGCGATGAGTCCCAAAGACCTCGTGCAGCGCCGCCACAACTATGCCATTGTGGACGAGGTAGACTCTGTCCTCATTGACGACGCCCGCACGCCGCTCATCATCTCCGGTCCCGTGCCAAAGGGCGACGACCAGCTTTTCGAGCAGTACCAGCCCCTTGTGGAACGGCTCGTAGAGGTGCAGCGCAAGCTCGCCACCCAGTACCTCGCTGAGGCGAAGCAGCTCATCGCGTCGGGTGACAAGGAGAAGACCGAGCAGGGCTTCCTCCAGCTCTTCCGCAGCCACAAGGCACTGCCGAAAAACAATCCGCTCATCAAGTTCCTCTCCGAGACCGGCATCAAGGCGGGTATGCTCAAGACGGAGGAAATTTACATGGAGAACAACAACCGCCGCATGCCGGAGGCCGTGGAGCCGCTGTACTTCGTGGTGGACGAGAAACTGCACAGTGTCGACCTCACTGACAAGGGCAACAAATGGCTCGCCGACACGGTGAAAGACGACCAGCTTTTCGTGCTGCCCGACATCACCACCGAGCTTTCGCAGCTTGAGGCGGACACCACGCTGAGTGAGGAGGAGCGTGTGGCACGCAAGGACGCGCTCTTGCAGGACTACGCCGTGAAGAGCGAGCGTGTGCACACTATACTCCAGCTTCTCAAGGCCTACACCATGTTCCGCATCAACGAGGAGTATGTCGTGATGGACGGACAGGTGAAGATAGTGGACGAGCAGACGGGGCGCATCATGGAGGGACGCCGCTGGAGCGACGGGCTGCACCAGGCCGTTGAGGCAAAGGAACACGTGAAAGTGGAAGCCGCCACGCAGACTTTCGCCACCATCACGCTGCAGAACTACTTCCGCATGTACCACAAGCTGTCGGGTATGACGGGTACCGCCGTCACCGAGGCGGGTGAGTTCTGGAACATATACAAACTCGACGTGGTGGAGATTCCCACCAACCGCCCTGTGCAGCGTGTCGACATGAACGACCGCGTGTACAAGACGAAGCGTGAGAAGTACGCCGCCGTCATACAGGAGATTGAGAAGATGCGCCTTTCCGGCCGTCCCGTGCTGGTGGGTACGACGAGCGTGGATGTGAGTGAGTTGCTCAGCCGCATGCTCCAGCTGCGCCACATCCCCCATCAGGTGCTCAACGCCAAGCTCCACCAGAAGGAGGCGGACATCGTAGCCCGCGCCGGACAGAGTGTCCTGGGCAAAGTGACCGTCACCGACGCTGAGGGCAACAAGCACGAGGAGGAACGTATGCTCGGAGCCGTGACCATCGCCACCAACATGGCGGGACGCGGTACTGACATCAAGCTCACCGACGAGGTGAAGGAGGCGGGCGGACTTGCCATCATAGGCACCGAGCGCCACGAGAGCCGCCGTGTCGACCGCCAGCTGCGCGGTCGTGCCGGACGTCAGGGCGACCCCGGCTCGTCAGTGTTCTTCGTTTCGCTTGAGGACAACCTCATGCGCCTCTTTGCCAGTGAGCGCATCGCCCGCGTGATGGACAAGCTGGGCTTCAAGGAGGGTGACATGATTGACGCGAAGATGGTGAACAACGCCATAGAGCGCGCGCAGCGAAAAGTTGAGGAAAACAACTTCGGCATCCGCAAGCGCCTCCTTGAGTACGACGACGTGATGAACAAGCAGCGCACCGTCATCTACGAGAAGCGCCGCCATGCCCTTATGGGCGAGCGCGTGGGCATGGACATCGCCAACATGGTGTGGGACCGCGTGATAGACATCATCGAGAAAAACGACTACGAGGGCTGCCGCGAGGGCTTCATCAGTATTTTCGCCATGGAGGCTCCTTTCACCGAGGAGCAGTTTGAGGGTACGAAGCGCGAAGACCTCTACGAGCTGACGTTCCAGGCTGCGATGGAAAACTTCAAGCGCAAGACCGACCGCCTTGCCGAGGTGGCAATTCCCGTGATAAAGCAGGTGTACGAGCTGCAGGGGCAGATGTACGAAAACATACTCGTGCCCATCACGGACGGCAAGCTGGTGTACAACATCCGCACCAACCTCAAGAAAGCCTACGAGAGCGAGTCGAAAGAGGTGGTGAAGGACTTTGAGAAAGCCATCCTCCTGCACAACATAGACGACGCTTGGAAAGAGAACCTCCGCGAGCTTGACGAGTTGAAGAAGTCGGTGCAGAACGCTTCCTACGAGCAGAAGGACCCGCTCCTTGTCTTCAAGCTCGAGAGCGTGCAGCTCTTTGACAAGATGGTCAACCGCATCAACAACGAGACCGTCAGCACGCTGATGCGCGGGCAGATACCCGTGCAGGCTGCCGACGAGGTGCAGGAGGCCGCGCCTGAGGAGGAAACCCCGCAGCAGCAGCTCACCACCTCGCACGAGTCGCTTGACGAGGACGGCGCGGCGCAGCGGCAGGCCGCCGGGCGCGACACGCGCGAGCCGCAGCGCCAGCCTGTCGTGAAGCAGCGCGAGCCGGGACGCAACGACCCCTGTCCCTGCGGAAGCGGAAAGAAGTACAAAAACTGCCACGGACGCGGACGCGCGTAAGCCGTCCTGCGTCCCCGTGGCGCCGGCGTGCGGGTGATTCGTTCCCCCGTCGCCGCGCCGCAGGCGAAGCTTGGCCTCAAAAACAGAGAGTGCGGTAAAAAAGCCGCAGTAATAGTAAAGTCCGCCGCCCAGCCGTGTCATACGGCCGGGCGGCGGACTCCTTTTTACCGTGGTGCCGTGATGTCCCGCGCTGTGCCGCCCGTGCGGTTGTATGCGTGCGGCGGTGTGTGTGATGCCGCAGTGCGCGGATATGCGCGGCGGCTTACAGGTCGAGCGTGAACGACTGCATCGTGCGCAGGTCTATCGTCCAAAGGCGGCCGGCGAGTGGGGAGGCGTGGCCGCAAATCAGCAGCATGGCCTGCGCCGCCAGCACGCTGCCCACCACGGCGGGAGACATTCCCGCCACAGCCTTTCCCGGGTGGGGTAGGGCGAGGGTGGCGTGCTCGTCGGGGTAGAGGTCGCGGTAGCGGCGCGGGTTCTCGCCGCAGCCGAAGACCGCCGCCTGCCCCTCAAAGCCCAGCACAGCGCCGTAGAGGTATGGCTTGCCCTGCGCGGCGCACGTGTCGTCAAGCAGGTAGCGCGTGGCGAAGTTGTCGCAGCCGTCCACCACCATGTCATAGCGGGCCACCAGCGCGGCGGCGTTGTCCTTTGTGAGGCGCAGCGCGTGTGGCTCCGCGGTGATGTCCGGATTGAGGTCGGTTAGTCGGCGTGCCGCCTCCTCCGCCTTGGGGCGTCCCACGACACTCTCGCCGTACAGCACCTGCCGGTGCAGGTTTGAGCGGCTCACCGTGTCGTCGTCCACCACGCCAATGCGCCCCACGCCCGCGCCGGCAAGGTATAGCGAGGCGGGCGAGCCGAGTCCGCCCACGCCCACCACCAGCACGCTTGCCGCGCCGAGGCGGCGCTGCCCCTCAGCCCCCACCTCCGGCAGCATAAGCTGGCGGTCGTAGCGTGAGACCGTGTCGTGTGTGCTTTCCATCTTTTCTTCTTGGAGTGAAAGATAAGTATGTAAGAGGGGCGGCGCGTGCCGGGGTGCTGCGGGTGTTTGCCATGCTCCGCGCCTCTGGCCGCGCCGCCCCGCCTTGCGGGTGTGTCAGGCCGTCACCTGTGTCGTGCGGTCCGTCACGGCGCGGTCGAAGGAAGCGTCCCAGTCCTTCCACACCGGCTCCACGCCGGCGCGGCGCAGTGCCTCCACCACCTCGGGCACGGTGCGCGGGTCGCTCACCTCAAACTGTTCCAAAGCCTGCGGGTAGGTGAAATAGCCGCCCGGCTCCGTCTTGCTGCCCGCCGACATCGTGGTGACGCCCAGTGTGGCCATATGGTCGCGGTAGGCGGCGCGCTCGCGTGTGCTGTACGATATGTCCACGTCGTGGTCGAAGATGCGCATGGCGAAGGTAAGCTGCGCCAGCTCGCGGTCTGTCATCACGCAGTTGGGCTGGAAGCCGCCGTTCTCCGCCGGACACATGCGCGGGAAGTTTACGCTGTACTTCGTGCGCCAATAATGTTTTTGCAGGTAGCGCAGGTGGCGGGCCATCATCGTGAGGTCGGTGCGCCATTCCCGTTCAAGACCTATCAGCACACCCATGCCAATGGAGTGTACGCCGGCCTGCCCCATGCGGTCGAAGCCGTTGACGCGCCACTCGAAGTTGGACTTCTGTCCGCGCGGGTGGTAGAGCTTGTAGTTTTCGCGGTGGTAGGTTTCCTGAAAGCATATCACGCCGTTCATGCCGTGGCGGCGCAGCTCGGCGTACTCCTCCGCCGCGAGCGGCATCACCTCAATTTTGAGGTTGGAGAAATAAGGCTTCGCAAGGTCGAGTGCGCGCGCGAGGTAAGGCACGCCCGCCTTGGCGGGGTTTTCGCCTGTCACGATAAGCAGGTTCTCGAAAGGACCGAGCCGCTTGATGGCCTCGTACTCCTGCACCATCTCGTCGGGCGTGAGTATGGTGCGGCGCATCTTGTTGGCGACGTGGAAGCCGCAGTACACGCACGAGTTGGTGCACGAGTTGGTGATGTACAGCGGGATGAAGAGCGAAACCGTGCGTCCGAAACGCTCCTCGGTGTAGTGCCGTGACAGCCGCGCCATCTCCTCAAGGAAAGGCTCGGCGGCCGGGGAGATGAGCGCCATGAAGTCGTCCGCGTCACAGCGACTCTTCGCCAGCGCGAGGCGCACGTCCGAGGCCGTCTTTGAGGCGATGGCCTCCGTGGTCTCCTCCCACGAGTATTTTAGAACTTCGTCTGAAAACATTTCTTTCTCTTTTCTGTGCGCGGGACGCGTCCACCCGCCGCCGCGCGTGTCCGCGTTCGGTCCGGTGGCGGCGGGGCGTGTCCCGTTGTCGGTTCTTATATATATATTATGCGTCCCTTCCCGCGCGGTCAGTCAAGAAAGGCTGTGAGCGGCGAGCTTGCAGAGGCCTCCAGCGAGTGCCCGCTCACGGCGAGCCCCGCCTCGTACGCCTCGCGCCCGGCCTCCACGGCCTTTGCGAAAGCCGCGGCCATGGCCTCGGGGTCGCCCGCCACCGCGATGGCCGTGTTGACAAGGCACGCCGCCGCACCCATCTCCATCGCCTCCGTCGCGTGGCTCGGCGCGCCGATGCCGGCGTCCACCACCACGGGCACGCCGCTCTCCTCTATGATGATGCGCAGAAAGTCGCGCGTGCGCAAACCGAGGTTGGTGCCTATGGGCGCGCCGAGCGGCATCACGGCCACCGCGCCCGCCTCCTCAAGGCGTTTGCACAGCGTGGGGTCGGCCTGGCAGTAGGGCAGCACTTTGAAGCCCATGCCCGCCAGCCGCTCCGTGGCGCGCAGCGTCTCCGTGCTGTCGGGCAGAAGGTAGCGCGGGTCGGGGTGTATCTCCAGTTTCAGCCATTCCGTGCCGAAAGCCTCGCGCGACATCTGCGCGGCGAAAACCGCCTCGTCGGCGTCGCGCACGCCGGAGGTGTTGGGCAGCAGCTGCAGTCCGTCGCGCTTGATGTGGGCGAGCATGTCGTCGGACTCGTCACCCAGCTCCACGCGCTTCATCGCCACCGTCACCATTTCCGTGCCCGAGGCGGTGATGGCGGCGGACATCTCTTCGCTGTTTCTGAATTTCCCCGTGCCGAGGAAGAGGCGGGACGCGAACTCGCGGCCCGCTATGATGAGTTTTTCCATGTATGTGTGTGTTGCGGACGGCACGCCCGGCGTTTGCGTGCGTGCCGCCTGTCGGTTGTTCTGTTTTGCGGAAAGTGCGTTCTCCCGCCGTGCTGAGTGCGGGTCAAAATTCGCCCGTACAGCTTGGCGTAAACGCAAGTCTTTGTGTCTGCTTTATAAAAGAGGAGTCTCAGCCCCCGCAGGCGGCCTTTATGATGGTCACCTTCGCTCCCTCGGCGAGCGGTGTGTCCGCCCACGCGGCGCGTGGCACGAGACGCGACTCCACGGCCGCCGCCACGCCTGCGGCGGGCAGTCCCAGCGACTCCACCAGCGCGGCGAGCGTGCCGGCACCGGTCTCTGTCTCCTTGTTGTTGAGAAAAATCTTCATTGCCTTTCCTTGGGTGTTGGGTAAAAACGCGGGGCGGCCGTAGCGGCAGCCCTTTTATTTTCCGGCAAGATGTGTCTTGCGCGGTGGAAAGACTCTGGGAATTGCACGCCGCACCGGCCTGTGGCGCGGGTGTATGGCGGTCAAGAAATTACGAAAACAACAATGCCTACGGCAGCACTATCTGCATCAGGTCGTAAGGGTATCATCTCAGCCGTCCCCCGCCGGTTTCCGCCGGCGCCGGAGGGCACCCCCTTTGTCTTCTCACGCCGCAAAGTTATCCCTTTCCCGCCGTATACGCAAGCGCGTCGCCCGCCGTGCCGCCCGCGAAAGCCCTCCGCGCGGCGTTTTTTTTAAGACGGCGCGGGCACGGAACGTTAAAAACTTTATACTTTTGTGGCGGGTAAGGGGCAGAACGCCATTTTCCCGCAGTAAAAAGGAAAACAACATAGAGATAAGAGAGAGATGAAACTCGTCAAAACAATGCTCGCCCTCGCGCTCGGACTTTGCGTCGGCACGCAGGCGGCGCTCGCCCAGGAGGCGAAGAAGCAGCGCAACAGCTACCCCTATGTCTTCATAGGCTTGCAGGGCGGCGCGCAGGCAACGTTCACCAACTACAAGGCCAACAAACTCATCACCCCCATCGGCGCGGTGAGCGTGGGCGGAATGTTCACCCCGGCGGTCGGCGCGCGCGTGCATGTGAGCGGACTTAACGAGAAAGGCGGACTGAAGAGTCTCGGCAAAACGTACGACTACAAGTTTGTCACTTCCGACATCGACCTCATGCTTAACCTCTGCAACGTCTTCGCCCCCGGCAAGAACCACCTGCTCAACGCCTATCTCATCGGCGGCGCGGGTCTCGGCTACGCCTGGGACAACGACGACCTTGACGGCATGGCTGCGCAGGCTGTGGGTGATAACCTCGACCTCAGCTGGAGCGACCACCGCCTCACCCACAACTTCCGCGTGGGCATGCAGCTCGCCGCCGACATCAACAAGTATTTCGGCGTCAACCTCGAAGTGACCGCCAACAACTACCACGACCGCTTCAACTCGAAGACCAACGGCAAGGGCGACTGGCAGCTGCAGGGCCTGGTGGGCGTGACGTTCAAGATACCGTGCGGCAAGAAAGCCCCGGCTCCCGCACCCGCGCCCAAGCCCGCTCCCGTGCCTCCTCCCCCCGCACCCCGTCCCGAGCCCAAACCCGAGCCTAAGCCCGAGCCCAAGCCGCAGCCCAAGCCGCGCGTGCTTGCCGAGACAAAGGAGGAGATACACTTCACCATCGGCTCCAGCGCGGTGAGCGACAGCGAGGACGCCAAGCTCCGCACGTTTGCGCAGTGGATGAAGGACCACCCCACGGCCAACGCGCAGGTGACGGGTTACGCCGATGCTGGCACGGGCACTGCCGAGGTCAACGCCAAGGTGGCGCAGAAGCGTGCCGAGCGTGTGGCCAAGGTGCTGACGGAGCGTTACGGCGTCGAGTCGTCGCGCCTCTCCGTTGACAGCAAGGGAGACACCGTGCAGCCTTTCTCCTCCAACGACGCCAACCGTGTCGTGCTTGCCGTGGCAAAGGAGAAGTGAGCCGCCCGTGCGGTGACTCCGCGCTAAATGTGACACAGTAGGGGACACCCGCCGAGGCATTGTGCGGCGGCAAGTCCCGGAAGCGATAGCGGGACGCGTGCTTTCACGGGCATGCGTCCCGCCTTTTTGCGGCGTGAGGGGAGTGACAATCTTTTCAGGATGGTAATTAAAGCCCCTGTTTGCCCGTCCTTTTTCGCCGCTGGCGGGGACATTTTTGGCGGCACGCGGCGGCAGAGCTTATGGCAACGCCGAAAAAATCGCGGTGTCACAAATTCAGGCGAAAACCGAGCAAAGTGTCAAAACGCGCCGCCGCGAAAAAAGTAAAACTTTTAGGAAAGTTTAACGGCGTCGGCGGTCTGTAGCGGCCCGGTGCACCCTTTTTGAAGCCAACCCGCACCTCGGTGACAAGATGCCGCGGTACTTTGAAGGCCAAGCCGCACCCCAGTGACCCG
>CAVGTC010000088.1:0-12296 GCA_963632255.1 Lachnospiraceae bacterium
CCAAAACGCCTGCACTTGGTCCACAAAGTACCGCGGTATCCCGTCACTGAAGTGCGGCTTGGCCTTCAAGGTGCCACGGCATCGGCGCTACAGGTCGGCGGCGTGCAAAAATTTGCCCGCCGACAGGCTTTGACGGGGTGCGGAAGTGTTAAATCCGCTCCAAGGCGCATTTTGTCATTCTGCTAACTTTTCAGCCCGAAAAGTGACATTTTTGATTTTTCGCCGTATGGACGCGTTTCGCCCGTCCCGATGCGCCCTACGCGCCCTGCTTCGCGCCCTACGCCCCGCCCCGAAAGCGCGAAAACACACCTTTATATATAAGGCGTGCGGGGCGGCCGTCGCGCGGTGGCCAAAAAAATGCGTAAGTTTGCCAGAGAATGGCGGCCCGCGCCGCCGCACACACCCAACGAAAAGACACCCATGCACACAAGACGCGCATACCTCACACTGCTGCTCGCCGCACTGCTCTCCGCAGCGGCACGGGCGCAAAGCCCCTGCAAGGTGGGATACATCAGCTACGACACCCTGCTGCACGCCATGCCGGGATACACGGCGGCGATGGAGAGCCTTAAGGACCTCAGGGCGAAATACGAGGCGGAGGCCACGTACAACGAGCAAAACTTCCGCAGGCTCTTCGCGGAGTTTCTGCAAGGGCAGAAGGACTTCCCGCAGACCATACTGCTGAAGCGCCAGCGCGACCTGCAAAGCGAGATGGAGAAAGGCCTGGCCTTCCGCCACTCGGCTGACAGTCTGCTGCACGCCGCCGAGACCGAGCTGACGGCTCCGCTGCACAAGCAGCTGGACGCCGCCATACACGCCGTGGGAGCCGAGCGCGGATATGACTATATGCTCAACACCGACAACAACGCCTGCCCTTACCTCAACCCCGCCGCCGCCGAGGACGCCAACGCCTACGTGCTGCGCCGCCTGAGGGAGTGACACACGCAAAGAAAGAAACACTCACGACACATGACCCCGATAGGCGTTTTCGACTCCGGCTACGGCGGACTCACCATCCTGCGGCAGATGAGGCAGTTGCTGCCGCAGTACGACTACCTCTACCTCGGCGACAACGCGCGCGCCCCCTACGGCTCGCACTCGTACGAGGTGATTTACAAGTACACGCTGCAGGCCGTGGAGGAGCTTTTCCGGCGGGGCTGCCCGCTGGTGGTGCTGGCGTGCAACACGGCCTCGGCAAAGGCGCTGCGCACCATACAGGAGCGCGACCTGCCGCGCATCGACCCCACGCGCCGCGTGCTGGGCGTCATACGCCCCACCGCCGAGGCCGTGGGACCGCTCACCCGCAGCCGCCACGTGGGGCTGCTGGCCACGGCGGGCACGGTAAACTCGGGCTCGTACACCATGGAGATACGCAAACTCTGGCCGGACATCACGGTGACGGGGCAGAGCTGCCCCATGTGGGTGCCGCTGGTGGAGAACTACGAGTTCGACTCGCCGGGCGCGGACTACTTCGTGAAGAAGCGCATAGAGGGCATACTGCGTGCCGACCCCGACATTGACACCCTCATACTTGGCTGCACGCACTACCCGCTGCTGATGAACAAGATTGTGAAGTACACCCCGCCGGGCGTGCGCATCGTGCCGCAGGGCGAGTATGTGGCGGCGAGCCTCAAGGCTTACCTGCAAAAGCACCCCGACATGGAGAGCCGCCTCACGCAGCGCGGCAAATGCGCCTACCTCACGACGGAAAGCACGGAGAAGTTCCGCCAAAGCGCCGCGCTCTTCATGCACCAGGTGGTGGAGGTGGACAGCGTGGAGCTGGAGTAAAAGCTCCCACACAGGTGAAAACGCGCCGGGGCGAAGGGCGCATACCTTAGACAGGAATATACACACAGGGGCTTCAAAGCCCCGCATTTATCCATCAAAACACTAAAAGTAAAGACACCATGAAGACAGTCACTATCGCCAACGCGGAGATAAGCGTGGACATCAGTACGAAAGGGGCGGAGGTGCAGAGCGTGAAAGACGCGAAGACCGGCGCCGAGTACCTTTGGCAGGGCGACGCGCGCTGGTGGAGCGGACGCTCACCCATTCTCTTCCCCATCGTGGGAGGCATGTGGGACGGCGTGTGCCGCATCGGCGGCAAGGAGGTGCGCATACCCAAGCACGGTTTCGTGAAGGGGCGCGAGTGGCGGCTGGCACATGCCGGCGCCGAAAGCGCGTGCTTCGAGTACACGGGTACGGTGGGCGACTACGAGGTTTTCCCCTACGCCTTCCGCCTTTCGGTCACGTACAGCGTGGAGGGGCGCACCCTGCGCGCCGACATCGCGGTGGCCAACACGGGCGGCGAGACGCTGTGGTTTCAGACGGGCGGACACCCCGCCATCGCCCTGCCGGGCTGGTGCGAGGACAACGCCGTCGACGGCTGGCTGCGCCTTGAGGGCAAGCCGGAGTACATCTGGCGGGCGGGCGACCAGGGCTGCCTCGAGCCGGACAAGCTGCCCGTGCCCGCCGGGGCGGACGGACTCATACCGCTCTGCGTGGAGACTTTCGCCAACGAGGCGCTGATATTTGACAACGGGCAGGTGACGGCGGCCACCGTGCTCGGCCTCGACCGCCAGCCCGTGGCACGCGTGGCGAGCGGCTCGCCCTGCTGGCTTTTCTGGAGCCCGACGGGAAAGCACAGCCCCTTTGTGTGCGCCGAGCCGTGGTACGGGCTTTGCGACCACCAGCACTTCGCCGGCCCGGTGGAGGAGCGTCCTTTCATCAACCACGCCGCGCCGGGCGCGACGTGGACGGGGTGGTACACCGTGGAGGCTTTCTGACTTTCCCGCCGTACGCGCCCTCCGCGCCCGGAGGGCGGCTACGACCGGACCGACAAACATACGAATGACAACGCAGACCCACTACGCGATTAGGCCAGTGGCCCGCGCCGACGCGCGGGCCATTGCCGCAATTTACAGCCACTATGTGGAGCGCACCACAGTGTCCTTTGAGACGCTGCCCGTGGGCGAGGAGGAGATGGCGCGGCGCATAGCGGAGGTTTCGGCCGCATACCCTTACTTCGTCTGCGAGCTTGCCGACAGTGCGGGGCGCGGCGCGGTGGCGGGCTGGTGTTGCGCCCACCCGTGGAAAGAGCGGGCGGCGTACGCGCACACCTGGGAGACAACCATTTACCTCTCACCCGACGCGCGGGGGAGGGGACTGGGCGAGGCGCTGATGCGCCGCCTTGTCGACGCCTGCCGCGAGAGCGGGCGCTGCCACGCCCTCGTGGCGTGCATCACGGGGGAGAACGCCGCCAGCCGCCGCTTCCACCGCCGCCTGGGCTTCCGCCGCGTGTCGCTTTTCCGCGAGGCGGGGCGGAAATTCGGCCGCTGGCTCGACGTGGCGGACTATGAGCTGCTGCTCTGACGCGCCCCGCGTCCGTCACCTCTTTTTGCCTTGTGCGCCTTGCATAAGGCGGCATTACGGGAAATTGCCCAAGAAAGCGGACTTTTAAGCCACCGATGTTAACAAAAATGTATTCGCAAACGGGTGAGCGCAAGCGGCTTAATGCGTAATTTTGCCCCGGAAACAGGTAATTTACCATCCATGCGGGGCATTTCGCTTATTTCCCGACCGCCCCGAAGCCACTTTACCGCCAATCACAATCAACAAATATCTATACTTTTATGGCTAAAATCAATTACTTTAAGTCTTGCCTCACGCTGCTGCTACTGCTTGTGGCCGGCACCCTCACCGCAGTGGGGCAGACCGTCGTCTTTAAAGAGACCTTTGACAAGTGCAGCGGCATTGGAGGTAATGATGGGACTTGGAACAGCAGCTCCAACATAAGTACACTAACCTATGACAACACCGGCTGGACTGCTACAAAAGGGTTTCTTGCTTCCAAGTGCGTGAGAGCCGGTGCAAAAAGCACACAAGGAAGCTTCACAACCCCTGCACTCGCAAACCTTTCCGGTGACGCCACGCTCACTTTCAAGGCAGGTGCATGGACAGGCGACGCTACTACGCTTAAACTTAGCATTTCGGGGGGGGGTAATCTCAGCGAGTCCTCCGTCACGATGAAGAACAGCGAATGGACAACCTATACCGTCAAAATCACGGGCGGGACTTCCTCCACCAAAATCACTTTTCAAGGAAACGCAGCAAATAAATCCCGCTTCTTCCTTGACTCGGTGGTAGTGGCGCAGACGGGTGCCGGGGTGGCGATACCCGTCATCACGCCCGCCACGCAGAGCTTCTCGGAGGCTTTCACCGCCACCATCTCCGCAGCGGACGGCGCAAACATTTACTACACCACCGACGGCACCGACCCCACGGCCACTACCGGCACGCTCTACACCGAGGCTGGCGTGAGCATCGCAGCGGGAAAGAGCATCACGCTCAAAGCCATCGCCGTGAAGGACGGCGTGGCGAGTGACATAGCCGAGGCCGTGTACACCTACATCGTCAAAGCTCCCGTCATCACGCCCGCCACGCAGAGCTTCTCGGAGGGTTTCACCGCCACCATCTCCGCAGCGGACGGCACGAGCGTTTACTACACCACCGACGGCACCGACCCCACAGCCGCTACCGGCACACTCTACACCGAGCCCGGCGTGAGCATCGCAGCGGGCAAGAGCATCACGCTCAAAGCCATCGCCGTGAAGGACGACATAGCCAGCGAGGTGACTGAGGCTGTGTACACCTATGTTGTCAACGCGCCCATCGTAAGCCCCGAGAGCTGCAACTTTACGGACAAGCTCACCGTTTCGGTGAAACTGCCCGCCGGCGCGGCCGCCATTTACTACACCACCGACGGCAGCGACCCCACCGCTTCGGGCGCTAAGGAGAGCGAGACGGACTTCACCCTTGACCTCGCCGCCACCACCACGCTGAAAGCCGTCTCCATTGACAGCGACGCCAACACCAGCGAAACCGTCACCTACACTTACACCAAGATGGAGCCGGGCAACAGCGACATGGACGGCACCGTGATTTGGTCGGAGGATTTCAGCTCGTACAGCGCAAACGCCACGCCCGCCAACATGACGAGCAACGACAACGCCACCTACTCCGCATCAAATAGCGACACTAAGTTGTTCGATGTTACATATGCAGGTGGTACTGCCCCCGAGCTGCTTCTCAAAAGTAAAGACACCTTTACGATTAACATCAAGAGCCTTAACAAGAAGTTCGGGCAACTGATGTTCACCTACCTTTCCAACAAGCAGAACCTTACCGTCAGCACCACTACCACTGGCGTGACGGTGACGAAAGTCGCAGACAAGGAAGACGAGGTTAAGCAGTATATGGTGGATGTGCCCGACGGCACAAGCACCGTCACGCTGGTCATGACCAATGGCAACAACAACGCCCGCATTGACAACCTGATGCTTGCGGCAAAGGGCACGTTTGCCGTGACCTCCGCCGGCTACGCCACCTACTACACCGACAAGGCTTTCATCATGCCTGAGGGCGTGACGGGACAGACCGTCACCGCCGCCAACGGGGGCAGCCTCACCATAGACGACACCTACACCGCCGGCGGCATGGTGCCCGCCGGCACGCCCCTGCTGCTGAAAGGTGACGCGAGCGAGTACCACTTCACCGAGGTGATGTCCGACTCCATAGCCCCCGCCGCCAACCTGCTGCACGGCACGCTCACCGACGCCACGACAGACTACACCGAAGACGGCAAGACCTTCCTCTACTACAAGCTGGCCTACAACGACGCCGGCGACAAGCTCGGCTTCTACTGGGACCAGGACAACGGCGCCGCCTTCACCAACGCGGCCGGCAAGGCTTACCTCGCGCTTGAGAAGTCCGAAAACGGCGCCGCCGCCGTCAGCGGTTACGCCTTCGAGGACATGGTGACCGCCATCAGCGCAGCCGCCGCCACCGGCGCTTCCTCCGCCGCCGGCTTCCGCGCCTACGACATGAGCGGGCGCCGCGTGCAGGCCGCCTCGGCTGCCCAGCTGCGCAGCGGCCTCTACATCGTCAACGGCAAGAAGGTGATGGTGAAATAAAAACAAGCGCGGCGCGCCCCGCGAAAAGGGACGCGCCGCCCCTCACAAGCAGTGCAAACAAGCAAAAGAAGAATACACACACAATGAAAACCACATACACATCGCCCCGCTCCGTCTCCCTTCGCCTCCACACGGAGGGAATGATGGCCGCCTCCGCCATAAACGAGGTTTCGCACCAGAAGCAGCTCTCCGACGAGCGCGAGGACGGCAGCTGGAACAGCGATATCTGGGGCGGCATGGAGGAGGAGTAAAACACCCTCCCACCCCCCACAAAAGGAAATCCCCCGGGCGCGGCTTCCGCACCCGGGGGATTTTACGTCTTGGCATCCAAGCCCTTTCTTTCATTTTCCGCGCCACATTCCGCGCCCGCACGCAAGCGGGAAGCGTCAGCCCACGCTGCCCTCCAGCGAGACGCTGAGCAGCTTCTGCGCCTCGACGGCAAACTCCATGGGCAGCTTGTTTATCACGTCACGGGCGTAGCCCCCGACGATGAGCGCCACGGCGTCCTCGGTGGGGATGCCGCGCTGGTTGCAGTAAAGCAGCTGGTCCTCCGAAATCTTCGAGGTGGTGGCCTCGTGCTCGACGGTGGCGTTTTCGTTGGCCACGTCAATGTAGGGGAAGGTGTGCGCGCCGCAGAGGCTGCCGAGAAGCAGCGAGTCGCACGACGAGTAGTTGCGCGCGCCGTCGGCCTTTGAGCCCATCTTCACCAGCCCGCGGTACGAGTTCTGGCTGTGCCCCGCCGAAATGCCCTTTGATATGATGGTGCTGCGCGTGTTGCGCCCCACGTGCACCATCTTCGTCCCCGTGTCCGCCTCCTGGTAGTTGTTGGTGACGGCCACGGAGTAGAACTCCGCCTGCGAGTTGTCGCCCATCAGCACGCACGAGGGGTACTTCCACGTGATGGCCGAGCCGGTCTCCACCTGCGTCCACGACAGTTTCGAGTTGCGCCCGCGCAGCTGCCCGCGCTTCGTCACGAGGTTGTACACGCCGCCGCGCCCCTCGCTGTCGCCGGGGTACCAGTTCTGCACGGTGGAGTACTTCACCTCCGCGTCGTCGTTCACCACAATCTCCACTATGGCGGCGTGCAGCTGGTTTTCGTCGCGCATCGGCGCGGTGCAGCCCTCGAGGTAGCTCACGTAGCCGCCGTCGTCGCACACGATGAGCGTGCGCTCAAACTGCCCCGTGTTGCGGGCGTTGATGCGGAAGTAGGTGCTGAGCTCCATGGGGCAGCGCACGCCCTTGGGTATGTACACGAAGGAGCCGTCGGAAAATACCGCGCTGTTGAGCGCCGCGAAGAAATTGTCGCGGTAGGGCACGACGGAGCCGAGGTACTTGCGCACCAGCTCGGGGTTTTCCCTCACCGCCTCGGAGATGGAGCTGAATATGATGCCCTTCTCCTGCAGGCGCTCCTTAAAGGTAGTCTTGACGCTTACCGAGTCCATCACGGCGTCCACCGCCACGCCCGCCAGCTGCATGCGCTCCTCGAGGGGGATGCCCAGCTTGTCAAAGGTCTTCACCAGCTCGGGGTCAATCTCTTTCTCCCCCCCGCCGTCGGCTTTCGCCGTGGGGTCGGCGTAGTAGGAGATGGCCTGGTAGTCGATGGGCGGCAGCTTCACGTGCCCCCAGTCTGGCTGGCTCAGCGTCAGCCAGTGGCGGAAAGCCTTCAGGCGGAAGTCGAGCAGCCACTGCGGCTCCCCTTTCTTCCGCGAGATGAGGCGCACCACCTCCTCGTTCAGCCCGCGCTCTATTACCTCCGTGCGCACGTCGGTGGTGAAGCCGTACTCGTATTTCTTCTCGGCTATCTCCCTCGCCAGTCCGTTGTCTGCCATAGGTACTTTCAGCCTTTCTTTTTCGTCATGTCCACCCACACGGTGTCACTCTTCGTGCCCTCGTCCTGCGCCGCGTCCCCGTCCTGGGAGGGGAAGAAGAGGCGCAGGCTTTCCGTCACGGGGCGGTAGAGCCGCGACGAGGCGGTCTTCTCCGCGTTCATGATGTGCAGTGCCTCCATCACGTTGAGCACGCAGCTCAGCAGGAGGAAGAACTTGAGGAAGCTCACCGCCGCGCCGAGTATGCTGTTGGGCATGCCGAGGCGCATCCCCTTCACGGCTTTTGTCAGCACGTTTGCCACGAGTCCGAGAGTTATGGGGACGATAATCCAAAGAAGAAAGAAAGCGATGACGCTGGTCATCATGTTGCTTTCCGTGCCGTCCACCGCGAGGTACTTTCCGAGGTAAGAGTAGCAGGTGGCCGCCACAAGCAGTCCCACGAGAAAGCCCGCCGAAGAGAGCAGCTCCTTCACAAATCCGTTGCGCCAGCCGCTGAAAGCCGCCCAGCCGAGCAGCACCACGATGAAAATGTCTATCATAAGTATACCGAAACGCGCGTCCGCAAGCGCGGGCACGCCGCCTTTTAGTTTTACAAAACCCCGCCGCCGCCCCGCTCCGTGACGGAGGGGAAAGCCTTAGGGAAGGCAAAATTACGACAAAAACGCCAAGCCCGCGCCGCCGCCCGCGCAAAGTTGGCGCACACACTGCCGCGCCGGCCGGCGGTCAGTCGCAGCGGCGGGCGTACTGCGAGGGCGTGAGGCCGCACACGTTGCGGAAAGCCCGCACAAAGGACGAGTAGTCGCCGAAGCCGCAGCGCCCGGCCACGGAGGCGAGGCTTTCCGAGGGGTTGGCGTCAAGCAGGCGGCACGCCGCCTTCACCTTCACGCGCTGTATGTAAGCCGCCGGGGTGTAGCCCGTCAGCGACGTCATGCGGCGGTAGAGTGAGGACGGACTCATACACAGCCGCTCGGCCACCGCCTGCACGTCCGCCGAGCCGTTCTCGGCGACGCAGCGGCGCACCGCGTCCGCCACCTGCACGAGAAACTGCTTGTCCGCCGCCTTGTAGCGCGAAAGTCCGCCCGCCGCTTCCGCCGCCCCGCTGTCGGGCGTGTCGTCCCTCGGCACGCCGCGCCGCAGCAGGCGCGCCGCGTGCGCAAGGAGTTCCTCGCTTCTGAAAGGTTTGGCAAGGTAAGCGTCCGCCCCCGCCTCAAGGCTGCGCATCCGGTCCTCGTCCGTCACGCACGCCGTCACCACAATCACCGGGATATGAGCCGTGCGGCTGTCCGCGCGGAGGCGGCGGCAAAAGTCCTCCCCGCCCATGTTGGGCATAAGCAAGTCGGTGATGACAAGGTCCGGCAAGTGTTTCACCGCCTTTTCCATACCCTCCTCGCCGTCGCACGCGTAAAGCACGTCGTGGTCCGCGCTGAAAAGCGAGCCGATGTACGCCGCCACGCTGCGGTTGTCCTCCACCACCAGCACCGCCGTGCGCCGCCCGCCCGCAGAGTCGGTCGCCGCAGCAGGCGCGGGGGACGCCTTGTCGCCGCCGCCGGGTGTCTGCCCCCCGTCCGCCGGCGGAAGCAGCGGGCCGGACAGTCCGGGCGTGCCCGCAGCGGCGTTTTCCGCCGTGTCCGCCGCCTTTCCGTGCTTCGGCAGGGGCAGCGTGAGGCGGAAGACACTGCCCTCCCCCACCTCGCTCTTCGCGGTGAGCGTGCCGCCCATCGCCTCCGCCGCCTCGCGTGCCAGCGGCAGACCGATGCCGTAACCGGCACGCCCCGCCGCCTCCTTGGCACGGTAGAAAGGCTTGAAGATGTACGGCAGCGCGTCCGGCGTTATGCCCGCGCCCGTGTCGGACACCTCTATATAGGCACGCCTGCCCTCGCGCCACATCGTCACGCCAATGCGCCCGCCGTCGGGGGTGAACTTGAACGCGTTGGACAGCAGGTTGTTGACAATCTTCTCAAGATACTCGGGCGAGAAAGCCGCCTCCACACGCTCGCGCGAGGCGAAGCGCAGGTCGATGCCGCGCCCGCGGGCGTACTCGGTGTAGCCCTCGACAATCATCTCCACGCACGAGGTGAGGTTGCCCTCGCGCAGCTGCACCGGCACAGTGGCCGAGCGTATGCGCTGTATGTCAAGCAGGCGGTTCACCAGCGAGAGGAGGCTCTCGCCCTGCCTTTCTATGTTGCGCGCCTTTTGCGCCACTTCGCCGCCGTTGTCCCTGTAAAGCTCACGGCTGAGGGCGAGGATGAGCGTGAGGGGGGTGCGGAACTCGTGCGTGATGTTGGTGAAGACGGACTCCCTCATGCGTATGAAGCCGCGCTGTATGCGGTTGGCGCGCTTGCGCTGCACGGAGAGGCGCAGCAGCAGCACGGCAAGCACGAAGAAGACGGCACAACCCGCCACGAAGAGCCACTTCACCGCCCGCTCGTCGCGCAGGCGGGCATCGGCGGCGGCACGCTCCTGCGCCTCCCGGCGGCTTGCCGTCTCATAGTGCAGCGTCTCTATCTCGAAAAGGCGGCGCACACTCCGCATGGTGTCCTCGGCCGCCTTTGCATGCGCCAGGTAGTTGTAGGCCCGGGGGTAGTCGCCGCGGCGGCGGCTGCACTCGGCAAGCAGGACGTATATCTTCCCGTCAAACTCGCGCGTGCCCACCTGCCGCGCCGTGGCCTCGGCGTTGTGCAGGCAAGCCACGGCGCTGTCGACCATCCCCGCCTCGGCAAAAGCGCTCGCCAGCGCGATGCAGGGCTGCAGCCACAGCCAGCTGTCGCGGCTGCGGTCGACGCCGTCAAGCGCAAGGTGGTAGTAGTATAGCGCGCGCTCCATGTCGCCCCCCTTCTGAGAGAGGCTGCCGATATTCATATAACAGTACGCCACGCCGGTGCGGCTGCCGGCCATGCGGCTGTGGTAGAGGGCGCGGTTGTAGTAGATGCGTGCCGAGTCGGCCATGCCCCGCGCCTCGTACACCATGCCGATGTTTGAGCAGTCGACGTTCTGTCCCATGTGGCTGCCGAGCTGCCTTTCCAGGTCCAGGGCGCGGCGCAGCATGTCGTCGGCCTTTTTGTAGTAGCCCACGGAAAGGTATGCGTTGCCCGCGCCGTTGTAGGCTATAGCGCGGCACTTCAGCAGCTTCGCGCCGCAGGAGTCGTCGGAGAAGGTGGTCTCGGCCGCCGTGATATGGTTGGACAAGGCCTCGTAGTAAAGTCCCATGCGGCGGTAGTTTACGCCAAGGTCGTTGAGGGCGGAGGCGGTCATCAGCGTGTCGCGCAGCTCGCCGGCGAGGTGCAGCTGCCTTTGGTGTGCCTTTATGGCGTCGGCGTAACGGCTGGCGGCGCGGCAGGCGTGCCCCAACTCGGCCAGTGCGGCCATCTCCCGCACGGCGTCGCGCTCGTCGCGGTAGCGGTTTACCAGGCGCAGCACGGAGTCGACGTTGCGGGTGTAGTTGCGCGTGGTGTCAAGCTGCAGCCGCTGGTTGTCGGTGTAACAGGGCACTACTTTCTTTCCGTTTTTGCCGCAAGCAAGCGGAAAAAGCAGACTGAGCGCAAGCAGCAGGGGGACAAGCTGTCCCGCGCGGAGTGAAAATGACGAACGGCGGCGCATATCTGTGATGGAGTCTTTAGGAGGAAGCTGACGGAGTGGCTGAAAACAAGCAATATGCCTCCCGCCGCCCGGAATGCGCGTACTGTGGGCAGCGGGAGCCATAAAGCGTCGCACAAAGAAACGAATTTTTCCCGTTACACCCGCCACACCGCCCGTCCTTTCTTCAAATTGCCCAAACGACCGCCATCCGCCGCCGCATAATGCCTTGCATCGCTATCTTGCTAATATTCAGTTGCTGTTGCGTGCGTGATGAATGATATTGCAATAACTGCGGCACAGTGTAGGGGGCTGTTTTCACGGAAAAGCGAGAAGATGTGCAAGTATTGCAAGTGCGGTTGCCCCCCCCTTTCGCTTCCTTTGCAAAAGGAAAGGGCGGACGGATTTCCCGCCGCGCCGCTTTCCGTTATTGCCCCTTTCGGCACACATCCTGAAAAACACATATACCGTCCTGCTTTCTTCTCTCTCAAAAAAGGGACGGCTTGCCGAGCGGAAAAGCCCTGAAGAGTGTGTTCATGGGAAATTAAGGGCTCTACCGCAAAGGCGAAAAGCCTGTCACTACAAAACGGACGGGAAAAGAGGGGACGGAACTACGTGTCTTCCGTCCCCTCCCTTTTTGCACGCACTCCAACCCACTTTTGCGTGTACTCCGACACACTTGCCAAGGACGGCTGTACGGGGGCGCATTTCCATGTCCCGGACTGCCGCTCCGCAGGAAGGCCCGAAATGTCACATCGTCACTTTTCGGGCGGAAAAGTTAGCAGAATGACAAAATGCGCCTTGGGGCGGATTTAACACTTCCGCACCCCGTCAAAGCGTGTCGGCGGGCAAATTTTTGCACGCCGCCGACCTGTAGCGCCGATGCCGAGGCACTTTGAAGGCCAAGCCGCACTTCAGTGACGGG
>CAVGTC010000089.1:0-12238 GCA_963632255.1 Lachnospiraceae bacterium
CGGCTTGGCCTTCAAAGTACCGCGGCATCTTGTCACCGAAGTGCAGGCTTGGCTTCAAAAAGGGTGCACCGGGCCGCTACAGGCCGCCGGCACCGTTAAACTTTCCTAAAAGTTTTCCTCCGCTTGCCGCCGCCCGTTTTGACACTTTGCTCACTTTTTGGCTGATTTTGTGACAAAGCAGTTTTTGCGGCCACGGCGGAAAGAACCTACTCCGCACCATGCGCCGCGCTCCGGTCAAACGCAGTCCGGGCGCCACCGCAGCAGCCGCACGCCGGCACTGCGCTCCGCCACTCCGCCGCCGCAAAAAGCGGCACGCAGGGCGCGGCAAAGAAAAATATATGTACCTTTGTCCGTGCTATCTGCCCCGCGCCGCCGCGCGTGGCTCACAGAAAGCAAAGGACAACTCAATAACATAACAATCTATTTTCACTTAACATGGCTTACGTAATTGGTGACGACTGTGTCGCTTGCGGCACCTGCATTGACGAATGTCCCTCCGGCGCAATCTCCGAGGGCGAGAAGTACAGCATCAATCCCGACGTGTGCGTAGACTGCGGCACCTGCGCCGACGTCTGCCCCTCCGGCGCCATCGCACCGGGCGAGTAAAACCCGACGGACGCGCCGCCACGCGGCGCAAGGAAAAGACAAGGAGGACGCCTCCCCGCCCACTGCGGCGGGAGGCGTCCTCCGCTGTTTCACGGCCGGCGCGGCGCGAAACCGCGCGGCAGAAATGCGTAACTTTGCCACCACTTGCGCCCGCAGGCTTCGCCCGCGCGTTTTCCGGCGAACCCTGCGAAAGAAAAAGCGAAGCCCGCGCAAAGGGAAAAAGGGAAAAGACAAAATGGACATACTGCACATCGTCACGCGCATGCTGATGATACTCGCCACGGTGATGGTGGGCTTCGCGGCGGCGCGGCGCAACCTGTGGAACGGCGACCTCGACCGCAAGCTCTCCGTCTTCATAATGAACGTGTCTATGCCGGCACTGATACTGGCCTCGGTGTGCGGCGGCGACCTCGCCTTTGAGGACTCCGAGCTGCTGTCGCTCGCCCTCGTGGCGGCCGTAAGCTACGCCCTGCTGCTGTCAATGGCCTACCTCGTGCCGCACATCTGGCGCGTAAACGCCTCGCGCCGCGGACTGCTGCGCTTCATGCTGGCCTTCGGCAACGTGAGCTTCATAGGCTACCCCGTCTGCGACGCAGTCTTCGGTCCAAAGGCGGTATTCTGCGCCTCCGTGCTTAACATTCCGTTCAACCTCCTCGTATTCACCATAGGCGTGTCCTTCATCAACGGGGGCAAGGGACGGCAGACCTTCGCCCCGCGCCTCATCCTCTCACCCTGCGTGGCCGCCTCGCTGGCGGCGGTGGCCGTGGCCGTGCTGCGGCTGCCCGTCCCCGCGCCCGCCGGCGAGTGGCTGCACCTGCTGGGCGACATGACCATACCCTGCGCGCTGCTCATCATAGGCTCGAGCCTCAGCCACATCCCCGCCCGCGACATGCTGGGCAACCGCTTCGTGCTTGGCGTGTCGGCGCTGCGCCTCATCGCGCTGCCCCTCGCCGTGGGCACCGTGCTGGCGCTGCTGGGCATCGACCCCTTCGTGGCCGACGTGGCGGTGGTGCTGAGCGCCATGCCCGTGGCCACCAACGGCATCATGCTGTGCCTGCAGTACGGCAAGGACGAGCGCGTGATGACGCAGGGACTCTTCTTCACCACCGTGCTTTCCGTCGTGACCATCCCGCTCGTGGCCTACCTTGCCGCGATGTTCTGATTTCACCCCGAAAACCTTTTCACCCCCCCACAAGCAAATGAGCATACTTCTTACCGCACTTACCGTCGCGCTGGCCTTGCTGGCCGGCTGGCTGGCCGGCGCGGCGCACACCGCGCGCAAGGCGGCCGGCACAGCCGCCACGCTGCGCAAAGAGGCCGAGGACGCACGCGCCGAGGCCGTGAAAACCCGCACCGAGCTTGCCACCGAACGCAAAAACAGCGAGGAAAACCGCAAGCGTGAGGCGGAGACGCTGCGGGCGGAGCTGCGCGCCATGTCGGCAGAGCTTGTGCAGTCGCAGAGCGCGGCGCTGCGCACACAGCACGCCGGCACGCTGGAGCAGCTTCTCAAGCCCCTCGGCGACGACATAGAGCGCTTCCGCACGCAGTACGCCAACGGAAGCGCCGCCCTCGACCTGCACATAAAGCAGCTGGCCGAGCAGGCCGCCTCGCTGGGGCGCGACGCCGACACGCTGGCGAAAGCCCTGAAAGGCAACACGAAGCTGCAAGGCAACTGGGGCGAGGCTGTCCTTGCCAACCTTTTGCAGGCCTCGGGCCTGACGGAGGGGCGCGACTACGACGTGCAGGTGCGCACGCCGGGCGCGGACGGCGGCACGGCCATCCCCGACGTGGTGGTACACCTCCCGGGCGAGCGCAACGTGGTGATTGACTCCAAGGTTTCGCTCACGGCCTACACCGACTATGTGGCGGCTGAGACTGCGGCGCAGCAGGACATGCTGCTGAAAGAGCACGTGCGCAGCGTGCGCCAGCACGTCAAGGAGCTTTCCGCAAAGAGCTACGACAAGCTCGTGCCCCACTCCATTGGCTACACGCTGATGTTTGTACCCGGTGAGGGCGCTTACGTGGCCGCCGTGACGGCGTGCCCGCAGCTGCCCACGGAGGCATACGCCCAGCACGTCATACTGATTAACCCCACCAACCTGCTCATGGCGCTGCAGCTTGCCTACAACCTGTGGCAAAGCGAGATGCAGAGCCGCTCGGTGCACGAGATATACGCCTCGGCGGAAAAGCTGTACAAGAAGTTCACCACCTTTGCGCAAAACTTCGTGAAGATAGGCAACGGCATCGACTCCCTGCAGCGCGTCTACACCGACGCGCGCAAGCAGCTCAGCACGGGGCGCGGCAACATCGTCTCGCAGCTTGAGGCGTGGAAAGGGCAGGGACTCACGCCGCCGGCCGAGATACCCAACGAACTGACGGAGGAGGAGGGCGCATGACGGAGCTTCAGCTTGACCTTTTGCGCCGCCTCTCGGCACAGTGCGCGCGCAAGGAGCATTGCCTTGCCGACCTGCGGCAGAAGCTGCTGCGCAGCGGGCTGACGCCCGCCGAGGGCGAGGAGGTGCTTGCGCGGCTGCGTGCCGATGGCTTTGTGGACGAGGCGCGCTACGCCCGCGCCTTTGTGAGTGACAAATACCGCTTCGACCGCTGGGGGCGCGTGAAGATACGCCACGCCCTGCGGCAGAAAGGGGTGGGCGAGGACGACATCGCGGACGCGCTGGCAACGATTGACGAGACGGAGTACCTTGACGCGCTCGACGCTTTCCTGAGGGGGAAGTGCGGTGGCGCGGAATTTCCCCACGACTACGCCGCGCGGCAGAAGCTGGCCCGCGCCGCCGCCGCACGCGGCTACGAGCCGCACCTCGTCTTCTCACGCCTGAGGATGGACGACTGTTAGGGCGGCAGCAGCGTTTTCCCTTATTATATATAAGGTGCATCTTATATGCGCCTATAACCGCCGAAAGGGCAGAGCCGGGGGATTGTCCGGTTCTGCCCTTTCGTTTCGGCAGGCGTTTGCAGCTTTCCCCGCCCGCGCAGTTTTCCGCGCGGGGAAAGTCCGCCCCGCCCTACTTCTCAGGGAAGACGAACTGCTCGAGCTTGAGCGTGCCCAAGCTTTCAAGCAGCGTGACGTACTTCTTGAAGTGCGGCGCGGCCATGTGCTTTTGCAGCGCGGTCTCGTCCTGCCACGTCTCGCATATCATGAAGACATCGGGGCGCGTCGCGCTCTCAAAAGTGTCGTAGGCGATGTTGCCCTCGTCTTTGAGCGAAAAGGCCGTCAGCGCGATGGCAGCCTCAAGCGCCTCGGCGTACTTGCCCTCGGCGGCCTGGAAAAAGCAGTTCAGTCTAAGCATTGCTTTGTCTGTTGTTGTGTGTCTTGCCGGCGCGGCGTACATGGAGGGAAACGCGGGACATTCCGCGTCCCGCCGCCGTGCCCGCGTCTTATTTCAGGAAAATCGTTGCCTTTACCTGGAAGGTGTTGGTTTTGTACTTCAGCTCGTAGTCCTGCGACTCGCCCGTGGGCAGCGCCTTTGAGATGATGGCCTTTCCCGTCTTGTGCAGGGCGAAGTTGTAGCCCACACCGATATCAAGGCGGCTGAGGAGGCGCACGCCCGCGCCCACGTTCCACGTGGTGTTGAGGTTCTCACGGCTGAAGTTGGAGCCGCTGCCTATGTTCTTCCATTTCATGTTGCTCAGCGAAAAGCCGAACTGCGGGCCCGTGGCGAGGTACACGCTTGCCTTCTTGCCCAGCCCTATGGCGTAGCTCACGTTGACGGGTATCTCTATGCTGCGGTAGGTTTTCGACTCCTCGTTGATGTTGAGCCGCCGCTGCGAGTACTCCACCGCAGCGTCAAGCCCTATGCCGAGGGGCGTGCTGAACTGCACGGACGGGCCGATGAACCAGCCGTTGCGGTTGTCGGAGGTGACATCGCCCAACGCCTCCTTCGCCGAGCCGTAAACCTTGAGCTTGGAGAGGTTGAGACCTCCCGTCACGCCCCACGTCAGCTTCTGCGCGTGGGCGGCGGGCGCGGCGGCGAGCAGCGCAGCCGCGAAAACCATCGTCTTCAAGAAATGCTTCATTGTCTGTGTGTGTCTGTTGTGTGTTTGTTGTTGTCTGTCTTGTAGTCTGTTTGTCGTTCTCCCTTAACCGCCGCTACGCACGCGCGGCCCTTTCGGTCAGAACGGGAAGAAGAGCGGTATCACGAGTATGGCCACGATTCCCATCACCACCTGCAGGGGCAGACCCACCTTCACGTAGTCCATGAAGTTGTAGTGGCCGGCGTTCATCACCATCGCGTTGGGCGGGGTGCAGATGGGCGTGGCGAAGCACGCGCTTGCCGCCACGGCCGCCGTCATCATGAACGGGGCGGGCGAAACGCCGAGCTGCACCGACGCCGCCCACGCTATGGGCGCGACGAGTATGGCCGTGGCCGAGTTGCTGATGAAAGTGCTGAGCAGCGACGTCACCACATACACGCCGGCAAGCGCGGCGATGGGGCCGTAGGTGTGGAGGTTCTCCACCAGTGTCTGGGCAATCCAAGCGGAGATGCCCGTCTTCGACAGCGCCGTGGACATCGGCATCATGGCCGCGATGAGCACGATGCTCTCCCAGCCTATCATCTTGTAGGCGGCGTCGACGGAGCGCACGCAGCGCGTCACCACCATCAGCAGCCCGGCAATGATGACGCTGGCTACCGGCTTCACGCCTATCTGGTCGGCAAAGACCATGCACACCACCATCAGCGCCATTATGGCGGCGGCGAGCGGCGCCTTGTGGTCGAGCGCCACGCTCTCCGCGCTTTGCGACGGCGAGCCTATGACGAGCCACTCGCGCGTCTTCTTCGCCATGCTCTCTATGCCGCCCCACTCGCCGTGCACAAGAAACATGTCACCGGCCTTCACCGGCGCGTCAAGCAGCCCCTCGAAGATGTACTTGCCGCCGCGCTTTATGGCAAGCACGTCCACCTTGAAGCGCTCCTTGAGGTTGGAGGCGCGCAGGGGGCGGTTGACAAGGGCGGAGTCGGGCGTGACAAGCACCTCGGCAAGACCTATCTCATAGAAGTCGAGCTTGCCTTTGCCGGTCCTCTCCTTGTCCTCGTGCACGTTAAGGCCGTAGTCGCGGGCAAAACGCTCCACGTTGTCCCTGTGCCCCAGCACGTAAAACGTGTCCGAGCTTTCAAGCGTGGTGTCGGCGCACACCGTTTCCTGTATGCTGGGGCTGAACACCGTGCGGTTGGCGCGGCGCACCTCAAGCAGCGTCACGCCGTAGCGCGAGCGCACGGCAAGCTCGCCCACCGTGTGGCCGGAGAGGTCGTTTCCGCCGCCCGTCGTCCCCTGGAGGCGGAAGACAAGGTCGGCTATGTGGTACTCGTGCAGCAGCGAGGCGAGTGTCTGTTCGTCGCCCGCCTCCTCGCCGCCGCGGCTTTTCTTGCCTATGAAGAAATGGCAGAGCGGGTAGAGCAGCAGCAGTCCCACCGCAAGGCACACAAGGCCTATGGGGAGGAAGTCGAAGAAGGCGAAGCCCGGTTTCCCGTTGTCGCGCAGGTAGCCGTCGACAATGAGGTTGGGCGGCGTGCCTATCAGCGTGAATATGCCGCCCATCGAGCTTGCGAAAGCAAGGGGCATCATCAGCTTGCCCGGACTTGTGCCCGCGCTCTTCGCCATGGCCAGCACGATGGGCAGCAGCAGAGCCACTGTGCCCGTGTTGCTCACGAAGGCCGCCACCGTCGCCGTCACCAACATCACGAGGAAGAAGAGCCTCACCTCGCTTGTGCCCGCCAGCTTAAGCAGGCGGCCGCTTATGATGCGGGCGAGTCCAGTCTGGAAGACCGCGCCGCCCACCACGAAGAGCCCTATCATCATCACCACGGCCGAGTTGGAGAAGCCCGCAAGAGCCTCGCCAGGTGTCAGCACGTTGGTGACAAGCAGAAGGGCGAGCGAGCAGAGCGCCACGATGTCCGAGCGCAGCTTGTCGGCGATGAAGGCTATGATGGTGAGGACGAATACCGCCGCCACCACCACCACCTGCCCCGTGCCCGAGGCGAAGAAGTCAATGACTGGTTGGAGGAAATGGGTCATAGCTGTGTGTTTTCACGGTGATTGGATATCCCCCGCCACGGGAAAGCCCGCGCCGGGGGACGCGTTAAGGTTTAAGGTTTCGTGGCGAAAGTAACACTAACTATTTGTCCCGCAAAATTTTTACCGCCCGCACGCCCTTTCCGCCCGCGTGCCGGCCGCCGCGCGGCGTAGTGGAAAGCACACGGGAGGCGCACGGGAGGCGCGGCACGCGAAAGAAAGCCGTAACTTTGCGCCGCCCCGCACGGAGCGCCGGACAGGCCGCCCGCCATGAGCGGGGCGCGGCGCAAGGCCGCATTCCCCTTACCGTATGAGAATAATACACACCGCCGACTGGCATCTCGGCAACTGCTTCCACGGGCACGACCGCACGGCCGAGCACCGCCACTTTCTCGACTGGCTCCTCGCCACGCTTGAGGAGAGGAAGCCCGACGCCCTCCTTGTGACGGGCGACATATTCGACACCCCCAACCCCTCAGCCGCCGCCGAGGAGCTGCTGTACACCTTCCTGCAAAAGGCCACGGAGGCCGTGCCCGGGCTGCAGGTGGTGCTGACGGCGGGCAACCACGATTCCGCCGGGCGCATCGACGCGCCCGCCGCGCTACTGCGCACGCACAATGTATACGCGCGGGGCGCGGTGCGCCGCACGGAGAACGGAGAGCCGGACTACGGGCACTTCATCCTGCCCCTCTCCACCCGCACCGACAGCGAGGCGGCCTGCGTGTGCCTCGCCCTGCCTTTCCTGCGCTGCGGCGACTACCCCGCCGGCATGACCCAGCAGGAAGGCATCGCCCTCTACTTCGAGCGCATGCACAAGCTGCTGCGCAAGTCGTCCTTCGCCGGCCTGCCCGTCATCGCCGCCGCCCACTTCTACACGTCGGGGGCTGACATTTGCAAGGACGGGCACTCCGAGCGCCTCGTCATAGGCGGGCAGGACTGCGTGGAGGCGGGTGTCGTGGGGCGCGGCGTGTGCTACACCGCCCTGGGACACATACACAAGGCGCAGCAGGTGGGCGGCGCTGCCAACGCATTCTACGCCGGCAGCGCGCTGCCCATGTCGTTTTCCGAGCGGGGCTACCGCCACGGTGTGCGCATGGCGGACATTGACGCCGACGGCGATGTGTCGGTGAGCCAGATTGACTACCGGCCGCTGCGTGCCCTCCGCACGATACCCGCCGACGGTGACGCGGCGACTCCCGCCGGGGTGATGGAGGAGATTGCCGCCCTGCCCAAGCGGGGCAAGGACACCGAGGGACTTGACTGGCCCTACCTTGAGATAAACGTGCGTGAAGAGCGTCCTGAGCCCTCGCTGCTGCACGACGTGATGGAGGCTTTGCAGGACCGCGCCGTGCATTTCTGCCGCATGGCGCGCGTCACCGGCAGCCGCGCGGCGGGCGACGGCGACGCGAAGCCGGCGGACAGCCCGCAGACACTCGCCCCGCTCGAGCTGGCGCGCCGCGTGTACAGCGACATCTACGGCACGCCCATGCCCGCTGAGACCGAAAGCCGCTTCAAGGAGGCGGAAAGCGCGGCGCAGGAGGACTGACCGCCGCACACAAGTCAAGGGTGGCACAGTAAAACCGCCGCCCGCCGTAAAGAAGCTACCGATGAAGATAGAAAGGATAACGATAGAGAACCTCACCTCCATTGCCGGAAGACAGACGGTGGACTTCACCGAGGAGCCGCTGCGCTCCGCCGGTCTGTTTGCCATAACGGGCGACACGGGGGCGGGAAAGTCCACCCTGCTCGACGCCGTGTGCCTCGCGCTATACAACAAGGCGCCGCGCCTTGACAACAAGGAGGAGCGGATAGCGAAAGAAGACCTGGAGCTTATCTCGGGAAAGACGCAGACACGCCAGGCCGACCACGCCTCCACCCTCCTGCGGCGGGGGCAGAAGCGCGGCGGCTGCGCGGTGGTGTTTTCCACCACTGCGGGCGAGCGCTACGAGGCCTCTTGGGCAATCAAGGTGACGCGCGGCGGCAACTTCACCGCCCCCGAGCGCACGCTGCTGCGCCTCGCGCCGTCAAAGGAGACGGTTGACAAAAGCGAGATTGACAGCCGCATACAACGCGCCGTGGGACTCAACTACGAGCAGTTCACCCGCACCGTCATACTCGCGCAAAACAGCTTCGCAAGCTTTCTCCGCGCCAAGTCGGCGGACAAGGCGGCCCTGCTGGAGAAACTCACGGGCACGGAGATATACGGACTCATCTCGCAGCGCATCTTCGACCTTTCGGCGGCGGCGGACAAGGCTGTGTCCGAGCTTGAAAGCAAGGTGGAGGGCCTGCTGCACGACCGCCTGGAGCCGGACGAGCTTGCCGCCGCGCAGGAGCGCCGCCGCCTGCTCACGGCCTCCATCGCCAGCACGCGCGGCCGCGCCGAAACCCTCACCGGGCAACTGCGGTGGATGGACAGCTTCGCCGCCGCCACAAAGGAGGCGGAGGCGCGCGAGGCCGACTTCGCCGGGGTGAAGAAAGAGCGCGCGGAGATGCGCCCGGACGAGCTGCTGCTGGAGCGGCGCGACGCGCTATCCGGCATGCAGCCGCTCTACCAGGAGAAAGTTTTGCGGCAGACCGACATAGCCCGCTGCAAGGAGGAAGAGGCGCGTGCCAACGCACGGCTCGCCGAGGGCAGCAAACGCCTTTCCGAACTCACCCGACAGCTCGACACTGCGGCCAACCGCACCGCCGAGGCAGAGAAGAGGCTCGACACGCGCCGCCCTGCCATCACACGCGGTCACACGCTGACGGGCGAGATGACCGCCGCCGCCGCGCAGCTGCAGGAGCTGGAGGCGCAGCTTGGGAAAGACGAGGAAACGGTGGCACGCAAACGCGACGAACTCGCCGCGAAGACCGCGCAGCGGCAAAGACTCGCCAAAGAGACGGAACGGCTGGAACTGCACCGCCAGACTCTCTCCGTACACCACACCATGTTTGACCGCTTCGACTTCCTCAACGGAAAGCTCATCTCGCTGAGAAAGGAGACGGAGGACAACGAGAGCATGCACAAGCGCCGCAAGGAACTGCTGCAAAAGCAGAACGCACTGCGTGAGCTCACCGACAGCGCGGAGAAGAAAAGGCAGGAGCTGCAGACGCAGCACGACCGCCTCAACAACGAGCTGCTTGTACACCGGCAGGCGATGCGCGGGCAGGACTTCGCCGCCCTGCAGCGCCGCGCCGCCGACAACTCCGCGCGCCTGCTCTCCCTCCGCCACGCCACCGCGCTGTGGCAGCACATATCCGACGCCTACGCGCGCATCGCCGAGAAACGCGCGGCGCAGAAGCGGGAGGAGCTGGACCTGGGGCAGAAACGACAGCAGGCGGAGCGCAAGAAGGCCGAGGCACGCGTGGCCGAGGAGTCGTTCGCCCGCATCAGCACCACCTACACGCTAAGCCAGACACAAAACATCGTCTCGCTGCGCAAGCAGCTCAAGGAGGGCACGGCCTGCCCCGTCTGCGGGGCGACGCACCACCCCTACCACACGGAGACCGAAAGGGAGCTTGGCGAGCTGCTCTCCTCACTCAGCCACCAATACCACAAGCAGCAGCAGGACGTCGAGCTGCGCCGTCGCGAGCTGGGTGACCTGCGCGAGGAGATAGCCTCGTGCGCCGCGCGCCTTGACGCGGACAGGCAGGCCCTGGCGGAGATGGAACGCCGCCTGGCGGCCGACACGGAGGAGTGGAAAAACTACGCCGCGCTTGACAGCACCCTCGCCGACTGCTCGGCAAGCGTCAACCGCGAGGCGCGGCGCATGACGCTGGACATGCTGCGCGAAAGCGCGGAGCGCACCGCCGGCGAGGCGGAAAAAGAACTTGCGACCTACAACCTGCACCAAAAGGAAACCAACCGCCTTAACGAGGAAATAAACGCCCTCAACACAACGATGGCGGACAACAACACGTACCTTGACGGACTGCGGGCCGAATACCGCACGGCGGTGACCGCCGCCGACGAGCAGCAGCGGTACATCAACATCTCCGACAAGAGCTGCGCCTCGCTCTACGCCGACCTTGACGAGGTGGTGACGCTGTCGGGGTGGTTTGCCGACTGGAAAAACAACCCGGACGGCTTCGCCCTGCGCCTGCGCACACTGCACCAGGACTGGACGGAAACCAACAAGGCGCTTGACAACGCCGCACGCACGGCCGAGCTTCTCGCAAAGGAGAGCGACAGCGCGGAGGCTTCCCTTGCCGAGGGCGAGCGCCACGCCGCGCAGTGCCGCCAAAGCCGTGACGCCGCCGGCGAGACGCTGAAAGCGAAGCAGGAGGAGCTGCGCCGCCTCTTCGGCGACACCACGCCGCAAAAGGAGGAGGAGGGGCTGCAAAACGCCATCGCCGCCGCCCGCGCCGACGAGGAGGCAGCCCGCGCGGCACGCGACGCCGAGGCGGGGCAGCTGCGGCAGACCGAGGGCACACTCGCGCAGCTGCGTGCCGCACGCGACGAAAGCCAGCAGGCACTGCAGGAGAAGTCGCACGAGCTTGACCTGCTCATCCACCGCTTCAACGCGTCCAACCCGCCGGTGCAGTACGCCGAGCTGGAGCAACTCTTCTCCGACACGCGCGACTGGAAAGCCCTGCGCGAAAAGCTTGAGCGGCTGAAAGAGCGCGGCGTGCTGGCCGCCAACAGCCTTGAACAGGCGCACGCCGAGCTTGTGCGCCTGAAAGCCGTGCCCGGCCACCCGAAGGACAACAGCGACGACACCCGGCGGGAGACGGAGGCCGCGCTTGAAAAGGCCGCGGCGGAGGAGAAGGAGCTTTCCGCCGAGCTTACGCTGGCCGACACGCGCATCCTCTCGCACGAAAACTGCGTGCGCCAGGCGGCCGCCCTTGACGGCGAGCTGAGAAAGCGGCGCGACAATGCGCTGGAGTGGCGGCGGCTCAACGACCTGCTTGGCAGCCGCGACGGAAAGAAGTTCAGGAAAATAGCGCAAAGCCACACTTTCAGCTACCTCGTGAGCCACGCCAACTACCACCTGCGCCACCTCTGCCCGCGCTACGAGCTGCGCTGCCTGCCCGGCACGCTGGCACTGGAGATAGTGGACCACGATATGTTTGACACGCGCCGCTTCGTCACCTCGCTGTCGGGCGGGGAGACTTTCGTGGTGAGCCTCGCCCTGGCCCTGGGACTCGCCTCCATCTCCGGGCGCAACCTCGCCATAGGGTCGCTCTTCATAGACGAGGGCTTCGGCAACCTCGACCACGACTCGCTCGAGCTGGTGATGACCGCCCTTTCCAACCTTGAGGCGGTGCAGGGGCGCAAGGTGGGAGTCATCAGCCACACGGAACAGATACGCTCTCAGATTTCCCCGCAGATACGCCTTGTCAAGCAGCCGGGCAGCGGCAGCTCGCTCATAGAAGTGGAATGACAGAACAACACGCGCGGGAAGGCAAGGAAAGTAAGCACGGGCGGAAAATCAATGTGTAAGATTTACGGCGGAAAAACTGACACATTGATTTCCCGCGCCAGTTTTAACACATTTGGAATCCGCCCGAAAATGTATTATCTTTGTACTACAAGATAGGGACATCCCGCGAGGAATGTCCCTATATTTTTGCCTGTATTGATTTTCAGCCACTTATGAGTCAAAACGCCTGCACTTGG
>CAVGTC010000090.1:0-12020 GCA_963632255.1 Lachnospiraceae bacterium
ATAGGCAAAAATAAAGGGACATTCCTCGCGGGATGTCCCTATCTTGTAGTACAAATATACAACATTTTTCCGCCGAAAGCAAGAAATGTTAAAACGCCCGGGAAATCAAAATGTCAGTTTTTCCGCCGTTTGTGTTGCATTTTGATTTTCGCGGGGTGACAGTGACTCGCTGTGAAAAGAGCCTCAGCCGCAGGCATTGCCGCCACAAGCAGGAAAAAAAGGCGGGACTTGGGTGTTTCCGCCAAAAGGAAAATCCAAGTCCCGCCCCTGTGGTCAGGCCGCTTGCAGCCGGCGCGTCACTTCGTCCTGTGAAGCACTTTCTGCCCGTCCTTTACGTATACGCCGCTCTCGTGCGGCTTGCGTCCGTGGAATATGCCCTTGTCGTCATACCAGCGGTGGGCGGCGGCGTCATCGTCAGCCTTAACCCCGTCTATGCCCGACGCGCCGGGCAAGCGCAGCGTAAGCGTCTGGTTGGGCGTGGCGGCATCGTAAGCCTTCGTCCCGACAAGCTCAAACTCCTCAAGCGTCGTTTTGTCCCAAAGCTTGAAAGAGTACGTCTCGCCGTTCTCGCCGAAGATGGCCACGGGACACGTCTCGCCCGCTTCGCCCGCCGCCGCGCCGCGGCACTCGCCGCCGCAGTAGGCGGCCAGCTCGTAGTCGTGCGCGTAAGGCTCGCCGTCCTCGCCAAGGACGGTGACCGTGACGAAGGTGTAGTCCTCGTAGTTCCACGGCAGATTCTCGTCCACGGCATAGTGGGACGGCGCGGCAGCCACAAGGAGGCAAGGCGAGTCGAAGTCGCCCAGCACCGCGTTTTCGCGGTAGTCGTGCCGCTGCCGCACGGCCGTCACGTTGCCCGTCGCCGTGTCAAGGGCGCGGTAGGTGACACTGCCCGCCCCGTCGCCGGAGACGGTGAGGTAAACACGTCCTGTGGAGTCGGCAGTCTGCCAGCCGCGGCACACGCCGTCGACAAAGGCGCCAACCTGCCAGCCCGCAGCCGTCTGCCCGTCGGCAAGCAGCGAGCCGAGCAGCGTCATGTTGCCGCTGTACGCGTGGCGGTCGCACGAGAAGCGTCCGCATGGTGCGGCTTCTACGGCAAGCGCACGTGACGCGGCGGCGGAGACGGACTTGCCGGCAGTGACGGACTCACCGGGCTTGTAGGGATAGTGCCACTTCACGGCCTCAGCGCCGCGGTAGCCGTAGAGGTAGCCCTCGCCGGGCGTGAGGTAGGTGAGGCTGCCCACCCACGAGTGCCCGTTGTACATGGCGTAGGACGACTGGTTTTTCACCACGTCACCCACCTGCGGCTTGAAGTCGGCGAAAGCCTCCGACAGCGTCATGTTGGTGTACTCGGGATACCCTATCCACGCCCATGCCACGCCGTTCTTCGTGCCGGACGCGCCCTTGAACTCAATCTCCACCTCGTCCGGGTGCACAATGGCGCCGCTTACCACCACTTCGCCGTTCTTGAAGCCGTACAGGTGGTAGCTCTCCGCCGGCGTGAAAGAGGTGTCGGACGCGTCGCCAGAGCGCCGCTTGATGTCCGTCACCACAAGATTCTTGCGGTTGTTGAGGTCGAAAATCTTCTCTATGTTGTCCGACTCGGGGGCAATCCAGTTGGACACCCAGTTCCAGCCCTGCTTCACCCTGACGGTCTGCTGCACCTCGTCAGCCGGCTCTATCGTGCAAAGCTGCGCAAAGGAGCCGTAGATGTGGTTGGCAATGAAAGGCAGACGGTCGGTGCGCTCGGTCAGCGCGTCGTCAAGGTAGACATGCGTGTAGGTGAGTCCGCTCTGCGAGTCCCAAACCTTGAAATAGAGGTTGGGGTTGCCCGCCGGCATCTCGCCGTACACACTCATGTTGACAATGTACATGTCCATGTCCTTTGAGTAGGCGGGCGAGGTGACACCGTGGCAGTAGCCGTTTGAGTCGAAAGCCGCCACAAGGCTCTGCTCGTCCGCGCTCCACTGGTTGTTGAGCTTGAGACGTCCCATAAGGGTCATGGTCTCCGCCCCCTCGAAGCTGTCGACGTTCCAGTCCGGCGCGACGGCTGTGACGGCAAGCGTCACGCCGAGCTTGTCGTCGACGCCGCCCTCGTCGCTGGTGAGGTAGAGCACGCCCGAGTAGCGCCCCGTCGGGTTGGAGGAGAGGCTGCTTACGTCGATATAGTCGCTTCCCTGCGCCGCGAGTATGCCGCTGGAGGGAGAGACATTCAGCCACGAGGGGATGTTGGATATCTTCCAGTTGACCGGTGTCACCGACTTGTTGGTGATTCTGACGTACGCCTCGCCGGCCTCGGCGTTACCCACCTCGTGCACGAGGGAGACATCGGTGCCCTGCGAGTCCCAGCACACGTCACGCAGGTCGACGTAGGAGGTCCAGGAGACGGGCTGCGAGAGGTAGTTGCCGGCAAGGTCGCGCACGTCCTTCGCAGTGAAGTTGACGGTGCAGCCCTGTATGCTGGAGCTTTTCACATTGTCGGCAAACTGCAGCACCACTTTCTCCGGGGCTGTCTTTGACGTGGTGAAGACAAGGTCGACGGGCGACTCCACCTCGTAAGGCTTGAGTCCGGCACTGCAGCGCACTGTGGCCTCTGCGGCTACCTGGGCAGAGTCTGCGGAAGCGGCGTAGCCCAGCATCTCGGGCAGGGCGTCGTGCCACTGCACCGAGGTGACGCGGTCCTCGATGGTGGGCGTGGTCTTCTTGGTGTTTGCCACGTTGTCCACGCGCTCGAAGGGATAGTAGGACACAAGTCCCGCCTCGCCGCCGCTCAGTCCGAGCAGCACGTTGCGGTTGACGCTGGCGGCAGTTTTGTACACGTTCCATACGCGCACCTCGTCAATGCAGCCGGCGAAGTGGTCGCTCACGGTGTACGCGCCGGCGCCCGCCTCACGGAAGCGGAGCGCGCCGAGCGTCATGCGCGAGTTGCTGAACGCGCCGATGTCCTTTCCCGAAATCAGCTTGTTGTTGCTTATGTCCACGGTGTCCACCGACACGATGGCGTAGCCGTCGCGGTGTACGTTGAGCGCGAGGTGGTGCCACTTGGCGTCGTCATACCCGCCGCCCATCACGTAGGTCTGCCCCGCCGCGTTGAGCTCCACCGCGCCGGAGGCGGTGAGCGCCAGCGAGAGGCGGTCGGCGAGGTCGGTCGGCTCTTCCTTGGAGCCCTCGCCGCCGTAACCGTTGCTGAAAAGCGTCATGTGCCGTCCCGGCTTTTGGGACTCAGTGCGGAAAAGCATCTCCACGACGAAGTCCTCGTTCTTGCCGATGCCCGAGCGTTCGGTGTTGAGCACAGCGCACTGCGAGGAGCCGTCAAGGCTGAGCGCGTAGTTTTCGTAAGGCACATACCAGTTGTCGTACTGCCCGCCGGTGAGCGTGAGGTTGCGCGAGCGCACCTTGTCAGCCGCCACGAAGCCGTAGCCCTCGTCCATGGGCCAGTAGGCCTCTATGCCGCGCAGGTTGGCGGTATGCTTGCTGCCCTTCTCACTGGAGACAGTGGCGAGGTCGGCCTCGTCGCCGTAAACCACGAGTCCCTCCAGCTCCGCGTGACACGGGTCGCCGTCCGCCGAGCCGCCCACGTAGAGCGGCACCGCGGCATCGTTGTCACTGACAAACCAAATGTCCCTCAGCGTGTCCACGCTCACGTAGTCGCTTTGCGTGACACTGCTTGTGCCGTACTGGTTGTAAAGGTGCATCACGCGCTTGCCGGCTTCGTTGCCCGTGCCGTTGTCGTTGAACAGCATCAGGTACATCCAGTCGTCAGCGGGCTGCCCGTCGTCACGCAGCGCCCTCTTGCTGGACGTGAAAGTCTTGCCGTACACCTCAAAGGACATCGTGGCGTCGGCGTTGTACCACACCTTGAACGGCACTTTCGTTCCGCGCGTGTCGGTGAGCGTCTGGCTGAGGAGGCAGCTCTTCTTGCCGGTCACCGGCTTGTACCACAACCCCACCGCGCGTTTCGCGCCGAGGATGTTGATGCGGCTTGAGGTGGACGCGGGCGTGTTGCCGTCAAAATGCAGTGCGGTGGCGTGGTTGGCGGGCGCGTCGTTGATGGCCGCCGAGGCTGTGAAGTTGGCCGAGTTGAGGTTTTCGGTGTCAATCTTCTCGTTGAAGGTCACGCTTATCTCCTCGCGTCCGGTGTACACGCTGCCGGAGGGGCTCGGCACGCCGAAGACCTTGGGAGCCTGCGTGTCCTTCTTCACCTCCAACACCTCGCTGTGCTCGGTAAGCGTTTCGTTGCCTATAAGCGTAAAAGTCTCGGCACGCACCTCATAGTCTCCGTCGGCAAGGCGCGAGAGGTCGAAGCTCAGCGTGTCCTGCCCGGCCTCCAGCCTGCGCCAGCCCATGGCGGGCATCACGCCCTTGATGTCGCGGTAGAGCGCGGAGTCGTTAATCAGCACATACTGTGTCTGCCAGTCGCCGTCCTTGTCCTTCTCACGGTACTGGAGGTTGACGCCGGCGAAGTGGTAGTAGCCGGTGTTGTACCCGTCCAGGTGGAGCAGCACGCGCTGCGCCTTGTCGGACGTGTTGACCACGGACACGCCGTTGTTCTTTAAAGTCACACTGGGGGCTTTCGGCTTGAAGTGGACGCTGATGGTGTCCGTCGCCGACTCCGCCGAGTAGAGTGTCACCGGTATGTCGTCATACTCAAGCACGCCCGGGTCGCTCTGCTTAATCGTGACAGTACGCTTATAGATGCCGCCGGGCGGAAGCGTGAGCGAATACCCGTTGAGCGGCTTGCCCTCTATTTTCATGTCAAGCCCTTTCCCCACATTGTCTGTGCTCAGCAGCCCGACGCTGTACGGGTAGAGGTAGGAAAGCGTACCGGTGCCGGTGCTGCTGTTGCCCAGCTCAATCTCCACCGAGGCAGTGCCGCCGGCGGGCACGTCCACCACCCTTCGCTGGCCGAAATGTATATACGGCGCGTCAAGACTCACCGTGCCCGCGTCAAGGGCGACAGGGTTGCCGTTGGCGTCTGTGTGGTAAATCGTCATCTGCCTCTTCTCCCACGGCGAGCGTGTCTGCCCGCCGCGCACACAGAACATATAAGGCTTGGGCAGCACCACCCTTCTTGACGAGACGAGTTTGGCTTCCTCATGCGGGAGGAACACATCGACGGTAAAGCGGTCGTCTATGTTGTTGTCCTGCAGGTGGTAGCCCATCTTAACGGACTTTGAGTCCATATCCGCGCCAATCTGTGTCAAGGTTTCGCCGCCGCCCGTATTCCGGAAGGTAGCCAACCCTTCGTACATTCCTTGGGTCAATGCGGGCCACACTTTATCGTCCGTAAGGTTTGCGACATAGGTGTACGAAAATGTTTCCGTCTTCGGCATAGCCGCGAGGTACGACTGCGACACGGAGAAGCTATTGTCCACCGCGCCACCGTCGGCAGCGTAGGAGATGTTGCCCAGATAGCCGAGGGTTAGCGACACGTCCGTCTCGCCTGCGTAATGCACATCCTCCTCTCTCTTCAGGTTTGCGAAACGCTCCAGCTTTTGCTGCTCGACCCGCCTAATTTCATTCTGCCACAGCCGTATCTGCTCGTTGTACAGCTGGACGGAATCCCTCACTGCTGTATTCTGCGCCACGTTTTTCGGGAGAGGGGGCAAAGAGACATAGTCGTACACGCCCGTCTTGTCATCCCTTACCCAAAGTTCCTTGTCAAAGCTGGACTTCAGTACATAGTACTCGTATTTCCCAGTCTTGCTGTTCTCGTCCTTTGAGGGAAGTTTGTCCACAATGTTTGCTTCACGCACAAACGCGTTTCGCGCCTTGACGAGAGTGGGTATCACTTGTGTGACTATCTCATTCTGCGTGTAATAGAACGTCGTCTCCATTTCGTCAGAAACTCCGACGCAGGAGTAGTTGGCCAAGGAGAAGCTGTACCCTTTCTCCGACTTCACCGCGTAAGCGGAAACAGAGGCGGAGTCGGCGCTTTCCTGGAAGCCCAAAGAATTGACCGGGCTGTAAACTATGTTATGGGCAGTACCCACATACAAGTCCCCCTTTGCACCGACCGACTTGGGGTCGGAGCTTGTGGCGAACCTTTCATTGAAAGTGTACGTCTCGGACTGGACCCAGTCATACCCTGTTTCGCCAGCAACCGTAATATCATAGCCGGTGGTGGTTTTCCTCGTTGACTCACCCTGTAGCAGCTGAGTCCCATCGGCGGGAGAAAATTTAGATATCTGTGTCTTAGCCCCCGTGAATGTTGTTTTCTTGTAGTCATTCGAGGCCTTTGTCCGGAAGTTGCAGGTGTTCTTGGCCATCATCGTCGAGCCCTTTTCTATGTAGGCGTAGCTGTTGCTTCCGGGCGGGTCGAACAGCACGAAATCGACCTTGTCCGGTCCTTTCGTCACAAAGTTCTGCCCGCTGGCATCCCTCAGGTTCCCAGTCACGATGCCGTAGAAGCTTTGCGTGGTCTCCTTTCCGTTTACATTATAGGTAATGGTGACAGGCAGCAGGAAGTCGCCCGTCATCTTTGGGAAGCCGGCAGTGAATTCATAATCGGCCACGCCGGCTTTCGTGGTGTCGCTCTTCTGGGTGTTGGTGTCCGAGAGTTCGTAGCCCCCCGTGGAAAGGGCTTTCGCCTCCGTGCTTGCGCACTTGTTGCTTATCTGTATTTTTGAGTCACACACCGGCACAAGCGTCCGCTTCTGGTTGTCGTGGTTGACATACTCCTCCATCAGCCTTATGCGGAAGCCGTACTTGTCGTTGCAGATAAACACCGGGTGTCCCAGCGTGTAAGAGTTGGCGGTGCCGTCATGCGGCACGTCCTTGCGCCACAGTCTGACGGTGTCCTGGCAGCTCTCCTGCTTTTGCGAGTCCCAATACTCCACCGGCGCGAAACTCTCGCCAAGCATTAGCGAGTCGGCGTCGTCCTGCCCCGCCGTGCGCAGGTTTGACAGGGTGAACACCGGGGCGTTGTATTTTATGTAGTCCTGCCGCACGGCGTACCCGAAGACTTTGTACGTGTCGGTCTGGCTGGCGTCTTTCCGCGTAAGCCCCTCATCCCACAAGGTGTCCGCACGCATCTCGTCCACTTTGGGCGAAATAATGCGGCTGTAGCCAGAGAGGTCGATGTCCGCGTCACCGTCGGCGTTGGCCGCGAGACTCTTCACCCGCCACTGCACGGGGGGCAGCATGGCTACATACTCCCCGGTGCCGGAGTCCGTCACCACCGACACGGATCCCTTGGCGTATGTGGTGGTGCTGGTTATGGCGTAAGGCACGGTGTCGGGAGCTATCGTGATTTCGTCGTACTTTCCGTTGCCGTTGTACACGTTGCCCGTCACCTCCGGCTCAAGCTGCATCTTATAGGCGCCCATATTGGCATTGCACTTTCCGAAGCCTACCGGCTTTGCCGCCTCGTCCTTTCCGCCGGCCACCACGCCCACCACTCGCACGAGGGTGGAGTCGTAGAAAGTAAGCGCGGAGACACGGTCCTGCAAAAAGTCAAGGTAGCCCTTGTCCTTTGACAACGGGGTAACCTTGCATTTTCCCGCCGACGACACCACCTCCACCGAACAGGCATACCCGTCGTTGGTCATAGTGTGGCCGCTGGCCGCAAGGCAGAGGCGGTGCGAGCCGATGGGCACGCTCACCGTGGTCCTGCCGTCCTTGCCTGTCCGGATTTCCTGTCCTTCCTCGTCTTGCTGCAGCACGCCGTCCACATAGACGCCAAGTCCCTCGACAGGCATGCTGCCGTAAACATAGTAGGCCTGCACGGGAGTCACAAACGAGCTTTTGTCCGTGAAGTCGACACCGCTGTGCGCAAGGCTCTGCTGGCTCACATAGCGGCGTGTCGTGGCGGGCGAGAAAACGTGCGTGCCCAACACCGGCACAACAAGGTAATTGCTGCCCTCGCCCACAAAGGGGATGCCGGAAATCTGGTACTCGCCGTTTTTGTCCGTCACGCCGCGGTAAGTGAGAATGTCGTCCGGCACAAGCACTGCGTCGGTCACGGCAGGATGCCCCGGCGAGGGGATGGCAGTGTGGAGGTTGTTCCAGCTGCCGCCCGGGTGACTCGTGTCGAAAGCGTACTCCTGCACGCCCGAGTCGAAAGTGTAGTAGGCCGCAAGTTTTGCCTCGTTGCCTGAAAGGTAACGGTTGTAGGTGTCGGCCACGTCGCCGTTGTCCAGTTTTGTTTTCCAGAGGCGCACCTCGTCGAGATAGCCCTCAAAGCCGCCGCCGAAGACGAGCGTGTCGGTAAAGGCGCGGCTGTCCTCCGGCAGTCTTCCCGCAAGTGCTGCGTCGGCGTATGAGCCTTTCCACCAAGCCACGGTGTCACTCTTCCCGTCGTCGCAGGCGTAGCCCACGCTCAGCATGCCGGCAGACTTGTCATGGCTGAGTATGACGCAGTTGTACGTGCGGGGGTTGGGAAGCGTGAGGCACTCCTCGCCACCTACGTACAGCTTGTCATCGCGCAGCGCGAGGGCGAAACGCCCGGGCAGGGTGAGCAGCGTGGCAAGCGTGTCGCGCTCGACGGGCAGCAGCATGAACGAGAGGTGCCAGTCGCCTTTCCAGAACGACTCGCCCAGCCCCGGAGCGACGGGCAGCACGGAGCCGTCACCGTCAAAGTAGAGCGAGTACGAGCCGCCCTTTTGACTGAACGAGCTTTCCTCGGGCGTAAGGCGCACATCGACGCCCTGCACGGCCGTGTTGCCGGTGTAGGCGATGCGTCCCATTATAGTGCCGCGGCTGGCGGCGAAGCCGATGGTGTTGGCGGACGTGTAGATGTCGTCCGAATAGACACCGTCGCATGCCGGGTGAGCCTGCAGCATATACTTGTACACATAACCGGGCAACACATCATCGGTGTAGCTGCCGCTCTTGGCGGAAGTGGTCACCGTGCCGACGCTTTCCCAGTCTGTGCTGTCCTCCGCCGCTGACTTGGCGTACTCGCCGCGCACGTACAGCTTGCGGTGGATGGTGTACCGCACGTTGCTTCCGTCGGGGTTCTGCACGGCCCATTTCAGCTTGATTTTGTCTGTCGACTCACCCTTTGACGAGGTGAACGTCTTAACGGACAAGTTGTTTTTGCCGAGTATCTGCTCAGCCGTACCCCACTGCAGGGTGCCGTAGGCCTCGCTGCTTTTGGGGAAATCATAGCAGACGGACTCGTACACCCACCTGTTGCAGGGCATGGCGCCGGCCTTGTCGACAAACTTCACCGTGAGGACGGAGTCCTTGCGGCTGCGGTCGCAGTAGAAAGTCTTTTCCTCCAGCACATTAAAGGCACTGTCCTTCAAGACGGGTGACTCCCCCGCCGCGAGCACATGCTTCACCACCGCCACCTTGCAGGAGTCGAAAGCCACGGAGTTGGGCACTTTCACCTCGACGGTGACATCGGGCAGCTGCGAGCTGACCGACGTGACGGGCGAAGCCACACCCGTGCAGGAGATGCTGGCGCTGAGCGACTTGTAATTGTCCTCTTCGTCAAAGTACACGCTGGGGCACACCGCCCTCACCTCGTACTTGTTGACACCACCCGTCTTGGGCGTCTTGTCCGTCCAGTCGTAGGTGTTGCCGTCAAACGCCAACGAGTCCACCAGCTCGCCGTTGCGGTAAATACGGAAATAGGCTCCTTTCTTCTTCCAAAGGTCAATGTCGACGCTTTGGTCGAATATCCAGCCAAGCGTGGTGTGCTGGCGCATCTTGGAGTAGGACGCTGTCCTCCATTTCACGATGGGCTTCTTCGCCACGGTGAAGGCGAGTTCGCCCGAGCCGTCGGGTTGTCCCTTGAACCACGCCTTGCCCGTGCGCTCCTTGTTTTTCATATGGATGGTGGCGTCGTCCATCACCCAATACTTCACATTGTGAGGCTCGGCGCGGTAGTAGGCGTTTTTCCCGTAAGAGAAATAGGCACGCTTCCGCCCCGTGAGGGGGTCGGTTATCCACACATCCTCGCGGTCATCGGTCTTGTACGCGCAAGTGTAGGCATAGTCTTCGTCGTCGTACTGCTTGAAAGCCACGACTTTCCCCTCGTCGCCGGGCAGCGGCGTGGCGTAGTGCTCGCCGTCGTAGTCGTTGAGCGCGAGGGTCATGCCCTCCTCGTTGAGCTTCGCCACAGTGGCGAAAGCCTCGTTGTCCTTTTTCAGGGAGAGAATGACGTTTCTCAGGTCGGCGCCCGTGTGTCGCGGCGTGTCACTGGTCAGACCCATCGCGAAAGTCCACATATCGCCCAGCGAAGCCGCGTCCTCGTCGACAAATATGCCCGTGCTCTCTATGCGCGGCACCACGTTGCTGTGCCAGCCGCCTATCACGGCACCGGCGTTTTTGTACACGGTGTAATAGTCTAAGATATTCTCGCTCCAGAAGTTCTTATATTTCTGGGCATGCCACTTGCCCTGCATGAGGTTGCCCTCATGGCTGTCGGTGTAGGAGGCAAGGCGGCTCAGCTTGAAGTCAGCGCTTGTGACAGTGCTTCCCACGAAGCCGCCGTGCTGCCAGTAGCTTATGCCGTCGAGGTTGTACAGCCAGCCCTCCACAAGTGCCGGCGGATTGTCAAAATAGCCGTTGTCGACGGTGCGCGACACGCAGTTGTCCATCGTAACCACCGCGTTGGTGCCGTTTACAAGCCCGATGAAGCCGCCCACGTCCGTACCCACATTCGTCACCTGCACGTCGGAGCTGCAGCCGGTGAAAGTGAGGTTGGTGGCGCTTTGCTCGGATATGCCGACGAAGCCGCCCACGTAATGGTTGCCGTGGCTGCAAAGCCCGCACTTCACGAGGTGGACATTCTCAAAGGTGACGCTGCCCTGCGCCTGCCCCACGAGTATGGACGTGAACTTTCCGCCCTCGCCGAAGCAGTTGTACATCGTGAGGTCCTTGAATGTGGCTCCGCTGGCCATGCCGAACATGGAGCCGCAGTGGTTTGCAGTGGGGGCGGACTCCTGGTAGCAGTAGAGGTTGCGGATGGTGTGTCCGTTTCCGTCGAGCGTGCCGCCGAAATGCTGCCTTATGCCGGTGCGCTCCCAGAAGTGCGCGCCCATGTCCAAGTCGGCCGTCAGCTTGAAAGTGGCGTTGACGTACTGGTTGCGCACGGTCTGGTTGTCCGTGTTGAGCGCCCAGTTGACATAGGCAAGCTGTCCGGGCTTGCTTATGAGGTAGGTGTTTCCGGTATCCTTCTCGGGCGGCTCGTGCTCGGTCAGCACGGTTTCCCACGAGCCTTGGCAGTTGGGGACACGGTCGGCGAAGACCTGGCCTTTTGCCTTTCCGGCAAAGAGACCCAGCAGCGCGAGAACTGCAAGCCGTACACCTTGGCGGACTTGCGTACTCATCAGTATTTCTGGTATGCGTGACATATGATATCTCGTGTTTTTTTATTACTCAAAACTTTACGGGCAGCCGCGAAGCGTTCTCCGCGTACGGACGGCACAATGTCTTGACAGACGGGACTGCGCTTTCCCCTTTGGTCGTTCCGCATTGCCGCTACGGCGGCGGTTTTTGCGCCCGCTAAAAGTGAAAATTGTTTGCAAAATTGCCTTTTTCTTTAATACAACCGCTCTTGCGACCGTCAAAATGCCCGTTTTTTTGGAAGAAAACCCATAGAACAGCGGTAAACGCGTCTAAAAAACGCACAAACAGCGGGTTTACGACGGGAATGCCCCCGCACGTCACAGCAAAAGCGGGATGACTTAATTATAGGACAGCCAAAACGTCGCGTACTTTCCCGCCGTGCCCGAATATACGGCACACCGCAACTCAGGACACAAGCATGCCACTTCGACACAGGCCGGTCACCATGGACATGCCGGGGTGTACCGGAAACGTGAAAAGACAAAGAGGTAACACCGAAAGGCCAAGCTGGCGGACACGCCCAAGAAGAAAAGTCCAAAGAAGAGCCGCAAGCGGCATACGGACATCGCAACCGGGGAAATACCGAATGTAAGGAAAACTCGGCGAAAAGTGACAAAATGATTTCGCGGGCGTTTTAACATTTCTTGCTTTCGGCGGAAAAATGTTGTATCTTTGTACTACAAGATAGGGACATCCCGAGAGGAATGTCCCTTTATTTTTGC
>CAVGTC010000091.1:0-11879 GCA_963632255.1 Lachnospiraceae bacterium
ATAGGCAAAAATAAAGGGACATTCCTCGCGGGATGTCCCTATCTTGTAGTACAAATATACAACATTTTTCCGCCGAAAGCAAGAAATGTTAAAACGCCTGCCGGAGCAAAATGTCAGTTTTTCTTGCGTTTTCCTTTCATACTGATTTTACCGGCAGTGCGGCAAACCGGCACAAAAGCCACTTGCGCCCGCACGAAAAAGCATCCGCCGCGCAGGTAACGGGCTGCCGCGCCACGCCCGCCGCACAAAAAAGCGGTGCGGCATCTCCTTTCCGGCTGCCGCACCGCCTATCGCGTGTTTAGTTTTTGTGTCCCTTGTGTTTTCCTGTCCTCAGTTTGCCCGCGCCTGTCCCGCGAGCATCTTGTTGAGGCGGCTGATGAGCTTCTGGCATTTCACGCCCTCGCCCATTTCCTTGTACCGGCGTATGCTGTACTCCAGCATCACGGCGGCATCGCTGTGCTTCTTCATCGTCAAATCTTCTGTTTGTGGCCACCGCGTTTCGGCGGCCGGTTTCACTTCTTCTTTTCCTTAATCCGCCGCAAAGTTAGCACGCGCCAGCCCGCGCCGCCAAGTCCGCAAGCGGGAAAGTAGCCGGCAGTAACGCTTTTTTAGCAACTTTCCCCAGCTTATGCCATACGGCCTTTGCAAAAAGCGCGTGACTCGCCGGCCGCGCACGCGCTGTGACACGAAAATATGGTAAGTTTGCAACGACAAAAACTTACAGCGATGAAGACCTGCGAACTTACCATAAAATACCACTCCGCGCGCGTGGAGGAGCTGACCGAGCTCGACCGCGACCTCGTGCGGAAAGCCTGCGACGCCACCTACACAAGCTACGCCCCCTACTCCGGCTTCCACGTAGGGGCGGCGGTGCGCCTTGACAACGGTGCCGTCTTCGCGGGCAGCAACCAGGAGAACGCGGCCTTCGGCGCGGGCACGTGCGCCGAGCGCTGCACGCTGTTCCACGCGCACGCCACACATCCTGACGTGGGAGTGGAGACGATAGCCATCGCCGCACGGGGAAAGGACGGCGACTTCACGCGCCGCCCCGTCGCGCCGTGCGGCATCTGCCGCCAGGCCCTTGTCGAGGCACAGCAGCGCGCCGGACACCCGGTGCGCGTCCTGATGTACGGCAGGGAGGAGGTGCTCGCCTTTGGCTCGGTAAGTTCCCTGCTGCCGTTCCAATTTGACGAAATAGAATAAAGGTGGGTTCTATAAATTCCCGCCGTAATATGACAAAGCCAATTTATAGAACCCACCTAAACACTGCGCAAGGTCAAAATGCCAAAGGGACAACCGGACACTGAGGATATGAAGGACTCACCCTGCCGTACGCTGCTGCGTTACGACTTCGGCGGGGACACACGCGCGGCCGTGCTTGCCTTCTCCACCACGCGCCACAGTCCGTTCGTCCTTTCCGCCGGCGAGGAGCGGGAGATGGGGGCGTACGCGGCTTTCAACGTGACGCACTACTGCGGCGACTCGCCCGCACGCGTGGCACGCAACCTTGCGTGGCTGGCGGACGAGCTTGGCGTAGAGACCGAACGCATCGTGCTGCCGCGACAGACGCACACCGCCAACGTGGCCTGCGTGGACGACGCGCTGCTGCGGCTTGCGCCGGAGGAGCGCGGCATGCGGCTTGACGGCGTGGACGCGCTGGTGACGGACGTGCCGCGCGTGTGCGTGGGGGTTTCCACGGCCGACTGTGTGCCTGTGCTGCTTTTCGACCCCGTCCGCCGAGCCGTGGCGGCGGTGCACGCGGGCTGGCGCGGCACGGTGGCCCGCATCACATCACGCGCAGTGGAGGCGATGGGGACGCGCTACGGCACGCGCCCGGCAGACCTGCGGGCGGTGATAGGTCCGTCCATCTCGCCGGAAGCCTTTGAGGTGGGCGGCGAAGTGGTGGACGCTTTCGCACGCGCGGGATTTGACACCGCGCGGCTCTCGCGACGCTACCCCGCGCTGCGGCGGGAGGAGGCGGGACAGGAAAAGCCGCACATCGACCTCTGGGCGGCCAACGCCATGCTGCTGGAGGAAGCGGGCGTGCCGCTGGCCGCCATACAGGTGGCGGGAGTGTGTACCTACGCGCGGTGCGGCGACTTTTTCTCCGCGCGCCGCCTCGGCATACACTCGGGGCGCGTCTTCACCGCCGTAATGCTGAAATAGCGCGGCACGCCGCAGGCGGCGGGAGCTTTATCCTGATAAACAGACAGACTTACAGCCGGCAGACATCATTCGCAAAACGGAAAGACGGGCAAAGCGCAAGGAGACACTTGGCTTTGCCCGTCTTGTGTGCCGGGAAACGCGCGGCGCGGGGACGCCGGCGGCGTTTTTTGGGGAGGTGAAGGGTCAGTCCTCCAAGTCCTCTATGTCATAAATCTCGTCGTCGTCATCATCGCCGCCGGTGTCCGGGTCAATGTAGTCGTCCGTCCAGTCCTCGAAGTCGGCGGCAAGCAAGCCGCTGTCACGGTCGCGGTGGACAATGGACCCGCCCTCGGAGACGGACTGCAGCTTGTTGCTCTCGCTGTTCAGCTCCTCCCAAAGTATGTCTTTGAGCTGCTGCAACCCGAAGCCCGTCACTGCGGAGATGTACACCACGGGCAGGTCGTCGGGTAGCTCCTCCCGCAGCATCTCCATCAGCTCGTCGTCAAGGAGGTCGCACTTGGTGACGGCCAGCACGCGGTGCTTGTCAAGCATGCCCGGCGTGAACTTGCGCAGCTCGTTGAGCAGTATGTTGTACTCGCGTGCGATGTTGTCCGTGTCGCCCGGCACCATAAAGAGAAGCAGGGAGTTGCGCTCGATGTGGCGCAGGAAGCGAAGTCCGAGCCCCTTTCCCTCGGCCGCGCCCTCAATGATGCCCGGTATGTCCGCCATCACAAACGACTTCCCCTCACGGTAGGGCACCACGCCAAGGCTCGGCTCCATGGTGGTGAAAGGGTAGTTGGCTATCTTGGGGCGGGCGGCAGAGAGGGACGACACGAGGGTGGACTTGCCCGCGTTGGGGAAGCCCACAAGTCCCACGTCGGCAAGCAGTTTCAGCTCCAATATCACCATCATCTCCTGCATCGGCTCGCCCGGCTGAGCGAAACGCGGCGTCTGGTTGGTGGATGTGCGGAACTGCCAGTTGCCCAGTCCGCCGCGACCGCCTTTCAGCAGCATCACCACCTGCCCGTCCTCGGCCACGTCGCAGATGTACTTGCCCGTCTCGGCGTTGTAGGCCACCGTACCCGGCGGCACGTCAATGTAGCGGTCCGCTCCGTCCGAGCCGTGCGAGCAACACTTCGAGCCGTTGCCGCCGTTGCCGGCGAAGACGTGGCGCTCGTAACGCAGGTGCAGCAGCGTCCAGTAGTTGTGGTTGCCGCGCAGGTACACGTTGCCGCCGCGCCCGCCGTCACCGCCGTCGGGGCCGCCGTTGGGCTGGTATTTCGCGCGGTGCAGGTGCATCGACCCGCGTCCGCCCTTTCCCGAGCGGCAGTATATCTTGACGTAGTCTACAAAGTTGCTCTCAGCCATTGCCTTGTCTTTCGTTGTCTGTCCTTGCCTTTCCTTGCTTGTGGTTCCGTCACGCCTGACCGGGTATCCCCCCTCTGCGACCGCCGCCCGGGCGCAAATGCCGCCTGGGCGTAAATATGGGAATTTGCGAAGCGCGCCGCGACACCGCGCGGCGGGTGTTCACAAATTCCCATACCGTCTGCCTCTAATCCCGGGGACTTCCGCCCCGCCGTGTCAGAGGCTGTCAATCACCTCGCAGAGTGCCTTGTTGATTTCCCCAAGCTCTCCGTAGCCCTTCACCGCGTGACGCTTGCCCTCGGTCTCGTACCAGGCGATGAGCGGCGCGGTCTGCGAGTGGTAAACGTCAAGGCGCTTCTTTATGGTCTCCGCGTTGTCGTCGGCGCGTCCGGAGGTCTTGCCGCGGTTGATGAGGCGCTCCATGAGCATCTCCTCGGGAACGTCAAGCTCCAACATGCCGGCCACCTCCGTCCCGCGCTCGGCGAGCATGGACTTCAGTGCCTCGGCCTGCGGCACGGTACGGGGAAAGCCGTCAAAGATGACGCCCTCGCAGGGGCAGAGCGCGTCGTAGGTGGCGGCGAGTATGTCTATCATCAGCGAGTCGGGGATGAGCTGCCCTTTGTCTATGTACGCCTTGGCAGTCGCGCCGAGCTGCGTCCCGTCCTTTATCTCCGCGCGGAGCACGTCGCCCGTGGAGATGTGGCGGAAACCGTACTTCTTCACCAAAAGGTCGCTCTGCGTTCCCTTTCCGGAGCCGGGGGCGCCGAAAATCACGATGTTTTTCATTACCTGAGTGTATAGATTAGTCCTTTGTGTGTCTTGTGTCGTTCTTGTATTGCCTTGCGCTGTCTTGCGCTGTCACGGTTGCGCGTGCCGCGTGCATTTCCATATTTGCCGGCCGCGCCGCTTCCGCGCCCTACTCCACCACAGTGTAGATACTGGGCAGGTTGCGCCCCTCGCCGTCGTAGTCGAGTCCGTAGCCCACGATAAAGTCGTTGGGTATCTCAAAACAGCAGTAGGGAATGGAAAGGTCGGCCTTGAGGTTGCCCGGCTTCACGAGGAGGGCGGCGATGCTCACGCTCGCGGGGTTTTTCGCCCGCAGCGTCTCAAGCAGGGTTACCATGGTGAGCCCGGAGTCGATGATATCCTCCACTATCACCACGTCGCGCCCCGCGATGTCCTCAGACAAACCGATGAGCTCGCGTACACTGCCTGTCGAGGCGGTGCCGGCGTACGAGGACATGCGCACGAAAGTTATCTCACAGGGGGTGGTGACGCCGCGCAGCAGGTCGGCGGCGAAGACAAACGAGCCGTTGAGCACCGCGAGGAAAAGGGGCTTGCGCCCCGCCATGTCCGCGTCAATCTTCGCGGCGACCTCGGCCACGCGCTCCTTTATCCTTGCCTCGGGGATGGAAACCTCAAACACCTTGTCCCGCACCTGTACTTTTTCCATAAAGCGTGATTATGCCTTTATATAGCTTTCAAGGAGACGGCGGCGCGGCACGCGCCCCGTTTCACATTATTTCAAGGAGCAAAAGTACAACAAAAGCCGTACTTTTGCAGCCGTTAACGAAGCTTTGAATGATTTACCCGGATTTTTTTGAACGCAAGATAGGCTTTACCGACATCCGGACACTACTGAAAGGACGCTGCATCTCCACGCTCGGCACCGACTGGGTGGACAACCGGCTGCGCTTCAAGGCCACCTACGGCGAGGTGCGCGAGGAGCTCGACCGCTACTCCGACTTCGCCCGGTTCTCCGCCGAAGGGGGCGACGAAATAGAGAGCGAGTTTTACGACGTGCGCGAGGCACTGCTGCACGCGCGCCCCGAGCGCACCTACATGGAGGAGCTTGACCTCTTCAACCTCAAACGCTCGCTCACCACCGCCGCCGCCTTCGCGAAGGCCTTCACCCGCACGCCCGGCGGAGAGGACGGCGGGGAAGAGGAAAAAACAGACAGCGGCGGCGCGGAAGACAATGACACGGGAAACGGGGCGGAAGACGTTGCAGGCAACGGCGCGGACAACACCGGCGCGGGATGCCCCGAGCCGCCGCGTGCCTATCCCGCGCTGGCTCGCATGGCGGCCGGCATGCAAGCCTTCCCCGAAATCATACGGCGCATAGACGGGGCACTCAACAAGTACGGCAAAGTGAAAGACACCGCCTCGCCCGAGCTGCTCACCATCCGCCACCAGATAGAGACCACCACGCGCGGCATCTCCCACACGCTGCGCACAATCATCGGTGAGGCGCAGACGGCGGGCTACGTCGACCGCGACATCTCCCCCACCCTGCGCGACGGCCGTCTCGTGATACCTGTCGCGCCCGCGCTCAAGCGCAAGATAAAGGGCATAGTGCACGACGAGAGCGCGACCGGCAAGACGGTCTTCATTGAACCCACCGCCATCGTCGAGGCAAACAACCGCATACGCGAGCTCAAGGCGGCAGAGCGGCGCGAAGTGACACGCATACTGCACGAGCTCACCGCGCTTGTACGCCCGCACATCCCCGCGATGCTTGACACGCAGCACTTCCTCTCGCACATCGACTACCTGCGCGCGCTGCACTCCTTCGCCCACACTTTCGGCGCGGTGGTGCCGCGGCTCTCCGACGCGCCGTGCATAGACTGGGTGCAGGCGGTGCACCCGCTGCTGCAGCAGTCGCTCGCGCGGCACGGCGGAAAGATGAACCCGCTTGACATCACCCTCAAGGGCGGCGCACGCATCCTCATCATCTCGGGTCCCAACGCCGGCGGCAAGTCGGTGTGCCTCAAGACGGCCGGTCTGCTGCAGTACATGCTGCAGTGCGGCATGCCCGTGCCCGTCGGCGACAACAGCCACGCCGGCGTCTTTGAGGACATCTTCATAGACATAGGCGACGAGCAGAGCCTTGAGGACGACCTTTCCACCTACTCCTCTCATCTTCTCAACATGAAGCAGATGATGCGCTCGGCTGGGCCGCGCTCGCTGCTGCTGATTGACGAGTTCGGCGGCGGCACGGAGCCGCAGATAGGCGGCGCGCTGGCCGAGGCGATACTCGACCGCTTCGTGCACCTCCGCGCCTCGGGCATCATCACCACGCACTATCAGAACCTCAAGCACTTCGCCGAGAAGACGGAGAGTGTGGCCAACGGCGCCATGCTGTACGACCGCGCCCGCATGCAGCCGCTCTTCATGCTGCAGGTGGGCAACCCCGGCAGCTCGTTCGCCATCGAGATAGCCCGCAAAATAGGTCTTCCCGAGGAGGTCATAGTCCGCGCGGCGGACATTGTGGGGCACGACTACGTGATGAGCGACAAGTACCTGCAGGACATCGTGCGCGACAAGATGTACTGGGAAACGAAGCGGCGCAGCATACGCGGCAAGGAGAAACAGCTTGAGGACGAGCTGGCGCGGTGCGAGCGCGAGATGACCGCCCTCCGCGAGGAGCGCCGCACCATCATAGCCGAGGCCAAGGAGGAGGCGAAACAGCTTCTGCGCAAGTCGAACGCGCTCATCGAGAACACCGTCCGCGCCATACGCGAGGCGCAGGCCGAGAAAGAGAAGACGAAGGCGGCACGCGCCGAGCTGGCGGAGTTCCGCGAGAAAGTGGAAGCCGACACGGACGAGCAGGACCGCATCGCCCGCAAGATAGCCCAGCTGCGGCGGCGCCAGGAGCGGCGCGGGCAGGGTGACACTGCGAAGAGCCGTTTCCGCGCGGGGCAGGAGGCAGCGGCCGCCGCGCTCTCCCAAAAGCGCGGGGACGGCGGCATGGCGGCATGGGCGGCAGACTCCCGCGCGGCGGGCGGCACGCAGTGCCCTCTCTCCGCCGGCGACTACGTGCGCATCAAGGGGCAGAATGTGGTGGGGCGCGTGGACAGCGTCGGAGCCCGGGCGGCGCGGGTGCTTTTCGGCATGATGTACTCGCAGGTGGACATCAAGCGCCTGGAGCGCGCCGAGCCGCCAAAGCCTGAGAGCACGCTCGGCGAGGCGGCCACCTTCCTCAGCCGCGAGACGCGCGACGCGATGTACGAGAAGAAGCTGCACTACAAGCCCGAGATAGACATACGCGGCATGCACGTAGACGAGGCGTTGCAGGCTGTGTCGTATTTCATAGACGACTCCATACAGCTTGAGCAGGCGCGTGTGCGCATCCTGCACGGCACGGGGACGGGCGCACTGCGCGAGCTGGTGCGCAAGTACCTCGGCACGGTGGCGGGCGTACGCTCTTTCCGCGACGAGCACGTGCAGTTTGGCGGCGCGGGGGTCACCGTGGCCGAGCTTGACTGACACCGGCGGTGCCCCCCCGGCTCAGCCTCTGCAAATATCCTTGGGAAACGGGGAAATCCCGCGCGGCCGCCACAAGCCGCGCGGGATTTTTCCGTTTCGCCCCCACGCCCCCGCCGCCATTACCGGCACCGGACGGCGGCAAAGCCGGAAAAACCAGAATGCCACAATTCCTCGTGGGAAACTGACAAATTGGGTATATCTGCCAAAAAGAGACCTATAGCGGCCAAGTCGTAGTTCAGTGAGAACCAAGCCGCACTTCAGTGACAAAACACCGCTGCACTTTGTGGACCAAGTGTACACCTTCCGGCACGTAAGTGGATGGTAATCAACATAGACCTAAATAATAGGGACACGCAGTGCCCACCGCACCGCGCGGTGTCACGCCTTCCCCTCACGCGCCCGCCACGCCTCCTGCACCATGCGCACTTCGGCAAACGGAACTATGTCACCCGTCATGGAGCGTATGTCCGCAAGACGCGCCTCGCCCGGGTTGTCCATTCCCGCAAGCGCTTTCTCCACAAGGGTGATGTGGTCGGCGGGCACAAGGCGGCGAATGTCCACCTCCCCCGTGCCGATGTGCTGCATGAGGTGTCCCGCGACGGTGCTGACGGCCAGGCTGCGAGCCTCGGCGATGGCCTCTATCCCCATACCTTTCTTGTACAACTCCAGCGAGATGAGGTCGCTCGCGGGCTTCTTCTCTTTTTCTTTCTTTTCCTTTCCCACTTGTGTGGGGGCGGGCGCCGGAGCCGCGTTTTCGCTCCCCTGCGCGCCCAGTCCCGCGTGGGTGTCAACGATGTCCAGCACCTCCGCGCCGTACCGCTCCGCCTTCGCCTTTCCCACCGTGGGCACGGCGAGAAGTTCGCGCAGGGTTGTGGGGCAGCTGTTGGCGATGCCTATGAGCGCCCTGTTGGAGAAAACCGCGTAGGCCGGCATTTTGCCCCGCGCCGCGGTGTGCTGCCGCCACGCCACGAGGGCGGTGTAAAGCGCGCGGTTGGCCACCTCGGCGGGTATGGCGGTTTTCGCCGCCTTCGCCACGCTCCCCGGCTTCCCCGCCGCGTCCTCGGCGGCAAGGGCGAGGCGGGCGCGGGCGGCGGTGTAACTCTTTGCCACGAACCCCTCGCGCTCCACCGTCTCCAGCAGCGGCACATGCACCGCGAGCAGCTGCCCCAGCTCGGCGGCGAGCTTGTCGCGCCGGCGGCCGAAGTCCTTGTTGTCCGCCGCAAATGACAGTCCGTCGCACAGCTCCTCCACGCCGCGCAACTGCTGGCGGAAGTAGCCGGCTCCCTTGCGCAGCCGCTCCTGCAGCGGCGCGGCCGAGGCATCGTTGCCGTTCTCCCCCAAAATGCGCGTTATCTGGCGGTGGAAGGTGCCCGCCACCCCCATCACGCCGAGGTCGAAGCGCGAAAGCTCCTCCTCCCAGCGGCGCACCGTCTCGGGCATGGCGCCCGCCACGTGCTCCTGCATCAGCCTCACGAGCGAGGACACAGCCACGCGCTCGCGCTCGAAAGAGAAAAGGCGGAAAAGCAAGTGCGTGGCATACGCCCCCCGCATGGCGGAGAGCCGCTTGCCGTCGACGGGAAGGCTGCCCGCCTGGGCTGTAAACTGCTCCACCCTCTTGTCGGCGATGACGGCCGAGGGCGGGATGGGCGAGGTGAGCACAATGCCTTCCAGCGTGCGGCAGCGCGAAAGTGCCACGTAGGTCTGCCCGTGCGCGAAGGCCGCCGAGGCGTCAATCATCACACGGTCGAACGTGAGCCCCTGGCTCTTGTGCACGGTAATGGCCCAGGCCAGCTTCACGGGGTACTGTATGAAAGCTCCCTCCACCTGCTCCTTTATCTCGCCCGTCTGCGCGTCAAGCGTGTAACGCGTGTTCTCCCAGCGGTCCTGCGCGACGTCAATGCTCTCCCCGCCCTCGTTGGTGCACACGCGGATGCCGTCGGGTGAAAGCGAGGTGACGGTGGCCAGCATGCCGTTGACGTACCGCTTGTCGGTGTCGTTTTTCACAAACATCACCTGCGCCCCCACTTTCAGCTCTATCTCTTTCTCGGCGGGGTAGGACGACTCTGGGAAGTTGCCCGTCACCTTTGCCGTGTACCTGCGGCTTGCGCCCGGCAGCAGGTCGAGCTCGCGGCGGTTGACGCCGTCGGCCTGCCAGTTGTGCGTGACGAGGCGTATGTAGCCCTCCTCCTTGGGCGGCGTGAAGGCGGGGATGTACCGGCTGTTGAGCGCGGCGAGCGTCTCCGCGTCCGCCGCGCCGCAGCGCACTTTGTTCAGCAGCGAGAGGAAGCGGTTGTCGCTCTGGCGGTAGACGGTGGTGAGCTCAAGGGTGACATAGTCGGTCTGCCGCAGCGCGCGGCTGTCGAAGAAATATGGCGAGGCGTAGTGCGGGGCGAGCAGCGCCCACTCCGCGTCCTTTGCCACAGGCGCGAGTTGCTGCAGGTCACCGATGAGCAGCATCTGCACGCCGCCGAAAGGTTCGTGGTTGCGGCGTATGCGCCGGAGGACGTCGTCGACGGCGTCGAGCAGGTCGGCCCGCACCATGCTTATCTCGTCAATGACTATGAGTTCGAGCGAGCGTATAAGCTTCTGCTTCCGCTCGTTCACCTTGAAACGTTGTTCGGCGGCGGGCGCGCCGGGGATGTGGGGGGCGAAAGGCAGCTGGAAGAAGGAGTGCAGCGTCACGCCGCCCGCGTTGAGCGCGGCGATGCCCGTGGGTGCCAGCACCACCATGCGCTTGGGCGAGTCCTTCCGCAGCCGCTTGAGGAAGGTGGTCTTGCCAGTCCCCGCCTTTCCCGTGAGGAAAAGGCTCGTGTCGGTTTCTTCTATGATTTTGCGTGCAAGCTCCAGCTGTGCGTTTGTCTCCATAAGCGTCACGCCGCCCGCGCGGCGGCTTGGTGTGTACTGATAAAATCCGAGGCGGCGGGAAGCCCCCTTGCTAACGGGAAGCAAAGGTAAGCATTACCCCGTCATCTTAGGGCAGCCGGCGGCAAACGAGCTGCTGCGCGACGAACGCTCGCTGCTCTACCTTATGAGTGACCTTTACATAGTGGACGAAATAGTGAAAGAGCTGTCCGGGCAACGATGACCCGGACAGCTCTTTCGCTTTCCTGAGTGGGGGGGCGGACAACGTGCGCCGCCCCGTTTTCACTTGCGCTTTTCCGCCATTTTGCGGAACTGCCCGCGCCCGAAGCTCTGCTCGGCGGCGAGTGCCTTCACCGTCTTTTCCGCGCCCACCATACGCGAGAGTCGAGCCACATAGTCGGATGTCACGCGCGTCTTCTTCCTTTCCAGCGTGGCCACGCCGTCAAGTATGCGGCGGTAGTCGGCCGCCGACATGTCGCGTGCCGCGCCCTGCGAGAGGGACTTCTCTATGCGGCGCTGTATGTCGCGCTGCTTGCCCCTCATCTCAAAGAAGACGGGGAAAAACGCCTTGGCCTCGCTCTCGGTGAGACCGGCCTGGCGCGTGATGTATGCGGTGAGGTCCTTGACAAACTGCCCCGGCTGGAAGTGCGGGCGGCACTTGCCCTCGCGCGGCAGCTGGGGGGGCTGCGGCTGCGCCATGGCGTGCAGACTTCCCTGCGGCAACAGCGCCATCGCGAAAAGCATGAGGGTGGACAAACGTTTAGCGGTAGGTGTCATAGTCTACGGGTATGGGGGTGTCGGCGGCGGTAAGATAGTCGTAAACGTAGTCCGCCTCGTGGTAACTCTGCTGCGCGGCGTCGTTTCCCGCGCCCGCCACCTCCGCGCCGCTGGCCTGTGCGGCGGAGAAAAGGCGTGGCAGTACAAGCGCCAAAGCCACCACGCACGCGGCGGCGACATAGGGCAGCCATCTCACGAAACGCATCACGGGAGCGGCGCACTGCGGCGGCGCGCTCTCGCGCACGCGTTCCATAATCTTTTCTGCGACCTGCGCGAAATAGCCCTCGGGCACCTTGAAAGGGCTTGGGCGGCGTTCGGCCTTATACTGCTCCAGACGTGTCATGGCTCGGCTTGCTTTGGGTTGTTTCCTGTAAGTTAGACGGTGGGCGGGGGAAAAGGTTTAATATTAGGTGGGTTCTATAAATTCCCGCCGTAAAGAATAACGTTAAGCTATGGGTTAC
>CAVGTC010000092.1:0-11849 GCA_963632255.1 Lachnospiraceae bacterium
CTTGTCGCTCGAATCCCACAATCGGAAAATTTCCGTTCATTTCCATGTTAATTTTTGTTTACCTATGCTTTCATGGTTGGGGTTATTGAATTTTTTGTTTCTCGTTTGTTTCTTTTGTGCTTTACTGAAAGAAATAGGTGTTGACTATCAGTCACTTGCGAGTAATTAGCAGATTATCAAGAATTCTATTATGGCGACGGCGCGGTGGGATTCCTCTTTTACCTGTGCAGTCGAGGGAGGCACTTTCTGACCGCTAATCAGAAATGGCCTAAGACGGACTAACGCTCTGCGCGTGCCTTTTTCCCGCTTCCGGGCAGCTTCGCACGCAGAAAACCGAGGCATTCGCCAAGAATCTTCGCGCCGAACAGACGCAGGAGGAGGAAGTAGGCGGCCGCAGTGACCGCTGTCTTCACCACGAGGCGCAGCCAGGCGCTGTCCCCGCATGGCAATGCCGCGCCCCAGCCCGCCGCCACGGCGAGAGCGGCGAGACCGGCGAAAGGTAGCACGTCGGCGAGGGCGTGGCGCAGCGGCAAGCCGGTGAGCCGGCGCACCGGGGCGTGCCACACGAAAAGCCACAGGGTGTTGGCCATGACGTAGCCCACCACCATTGCCCGCACCCCGAGTGTGTGCAGCGCCGCGAGAAGCGCAAGCTGCACAAGGCACAGCAGTATGGTTTTGCGCATGAACAAGTCGCTGCGTCCGAGGCTGATGACGAAATTGGCGTAGAGGGAGGCTATGGGCATAAACGCGCCGCCCGCGCAGAGCAGTTGCATCAGGTGCGCGGAGGGCAGCCACTTCGCGGTGATGGCGATGGTGATGAACTCCGGTGCGATGAGCGCCAGTCCGAAGAGGGCGGGGCAGGAGAGGAATGCCGTGAAGCGCAGCATTTTGCGGAACGCCCCGCGAAGCCTTTCCGGCTCGTCGTAGGAGAGGCGGGCGAAGAGCGGCTGTGTAACGCTCCACACCATGCCCGTCAGCGTGTTGTATCCCATTCCCGTCCATTTGTTGGCTTGGTTGTAGTACCCCACCATACGCTCGCCGTAGAGGCGCCCGAAGAAGATGGAGAAGAGGTTGTTGTTGATGTGCGTGAAGATGTTGGTGGCTAGCAGGCGCGAGCTGAACCCTATCATACCGCGTAGCGGGCGCAGGTCGATGTGGCGCGAGGGGCGCCAGCGGGCGGCACGCCAGCTGCCGAGGGTGATGACGGCGCAGTAGGTGAGGTTTTGCACGGCGATGCCCCAGTACGCGAAGCCGCACCAAGCCAGCGACACGCCCGTCACGCCCGAACATATTAGGGCCGCGAGCGTGATGACGGCGGTCTCTTTCACGCGCATATTGCGGAAGAGCCACGCGCGGGGTGTGGTGGCGAGTGACGAGATGACGAAGCTGAGGAAGAAAAAACGGCCGAGCGGCGTGAGTGCCGGTTGCCTGAACCACGCCGCGATGAGCGGGGCGCAGAGGAAAAGGATGGCGTAAACGCTGACGCTGCACAACACGTTAAACCAGAAGACGGCGTTGTAGTCCGCCTGCGTCACCGTCTCGCGGCGGTTGAGTGCGGAGATGAATCCACTCTCCTGCAAGGTGGTGGCGATGAGCGCGAAGATGGTGAGCATGCCCACCATACCATAGTCCGCCGGGGTGAGCAGACGGGCGAGGAAGATGCCGAAGACGAGATTGAGCAACTGCTGCGCGCCGTTGCTCAGTCCGCCCCAAAGCAGTCCGTTGGCGGCTTTCTCTTTCAGTGTCGAGGCAGGCATTGTGTTGGACAATATAATATATAAGGTGTGCGGCGGCGTGGCGGCTTGTCACTGTGCCGCGTAGATGGCGAAGACCGCCGGAGTCTTGCTGAGGTCGGGCAACCCCTCGCGCCGCCATTGAGCCACGGTGCGCGTGCGTGCCCACTCGCTGTCTGTGGTGAGTCCCGCCGCCACGCAAAGCCTTGTGCGGGGCGAGCATGCCGCGCACACGTCGGCAAAAAGTTTCGCGTTGCGGTAAGGCGTCTCGATGAAAAGCTGCGTCTGCCCCTCGTGCGCCGAGCGCTGCTCAAGCTGGCGCAGGCGTTTCGCACGCTCGTCCGGTGCGATGGGCAGGTAACCGTGGAAGGCGAAACTCTGTCCGCTGAATCCCGATGCCATCACCGTGAGGAGGATGGAGGACGGTCCCACAAGCGGAACCACCCGCAGCCCCTCGCGTTGCGCTATCGCCACAATGTCAGCGCCGGGGTCCGCCACTGCGGGGCAGCCCGCCTCGCTCAGCACGCCCACCGGTTCGCCCGCGCGGAGCGGCGCGAGGTACTCGGAGAAGCGGCTTTTGTCGGCGTGCTTGCCCATGGGGTAGAACGTGAGGCTGTCGATGTCAATCTCCCTGTCCACCTTTTTGAGGAAGCGACGTGCCGTGCGCACCTCCTCCACGATGAAGTGCCGTATGCCGAGCGTCACCTCGCGGTTGTAAAGGGGAAGCACCCGTTCCGTCGGCGTGTCGCCAAGCAGTACGGGGATGAGGTAAAGCGCGGGGGAAAGTGTGTTTTCCGTCATATCGGGATGCGAATGTTAGGTGTGGGGTGCTCAGGTCTCGGGGATTATTTCGCTGAAAACTCTCTTCCCCCGCAGGTAGTAGAGCGCGAGCACGCTTTTCCGTATGCGCTCCGGCACGCCGTGGCAGCCGTCGGCGGCGAGCGCGAGGTTACGTGCGCGGTCTTCCGCGAAGCCGGGAAGCATCTTGCGATAGGCTCTCCTTGCCCGCCACACCGCGGCCGCCTCGCCCCAGTTCCCCGTCAGCGCAAACTTCACGGCCGCCACGGCATCAAGCAGGGCGCGTGCACGCATCACCGTGCGCAGCTCCTCCTCAGGGAGATTCTTGTAGAGCATCAGCAGGTTGTTGCGGAAATTGAGGAACGTCTTGCGCGGATTGCCCGCCGGCAGCGTGCCGCCGCCCACATGGTAGACGCGGCTCTGTGGCACGCACGCCACCCGCCGCCCGCGGCAGCGCAGCCGCCAGCAAAGGTCTATCTCCTCCATGTGCGCGAAGAAACGCCCGTCCAGTCCGCCGCTTGCCGCCCAGTCCGCCGCGCGCACCATCAGCGCGGCACCCGACGCCCAAAGCACGTCGCGCGGCGTGTCATACTGCCCCTCGTCCCGCTCGACGGTGGAGAGCACGCGCCCGCGGCAGAAGGGATAGCCGTAGCGGTCGAGGAACCCCCCCGCCGCCCCGGCGTACTCGAAATGGTCGCGACGGCTCTCGCTGAGCAGTTTGGGCTGGCACGCCGCCGTGTCCGGGTGCGTCTCCATGTAAGCGACGAGCGGCGCGAGCCAGCCCGGCGGAGTCTCCACGTCGCTGTTGAGCAGCAGGAAGTAAGGCGCGGAAATCTGCGCGAGGGCTCGGTTGTAACCCTCCGCGAAGCCGTAGTTGCGCGGGAGGGGCAGCCGCCGCACGGCGGGGAACTCCTCCGCCAGCATGTCCAGCGAGCCATCCGTCGAGCCGTTGTCCGCCACGATGACCACGCCCTCTGGTGTGTTGGCGGTGACGGAGGGAAGGAAACGGCGCATCATCCCGCGCCCGTTCCAGTTGAGTATCACGACGGCTGTCTTGTTTCCGCAGTCTATCATATGTCGTTGTCAGTGGTTGTGCGTGTGTGGGCTACGGTCTCGCCGGCAGGTCGGGGGGCATTGGCGGTTTGCGTTCAAGCCTCCTCCCAAAGAGCCTCGCCGTCTTCGGTGGGGCTGCCGAGCCGCACGGGCGTGACCGTGTTGTCGGCCGCCGCGCTGCCCGTCCGCTGGCGCACCTTTATATAGTTGTCCGTGAAGCCGTGCATGGGCTGCCCCTCGGGAGCGTGTTCCCAAAGCACCGGGCGTGTCGTGCCGGTGAAAGCCCTGTAATGTGCCGCCAGCTTTTCCGCCGAGAGGGCGAGCAGCCGCTGGCTGCGGGCGTGCTTGTCCTGCTGACGCACGGCGAGCGGTATGTCAAGCGCCTTTGTCCCCGGCCTCTCACTGTATGAGAAGACGTGCAGCTGCGACACCGGCAGACTTTGTATGAAGCGGAAGGAGTCCTCAAAGAAAGCCTCCGTCTCCCCGCGCATCCCCACGATGACATCCACGCCGATGAAAGCGTCGGGTATCGCGCTCTTGACACGCTCAATTTTGTGGGCGAACAGCTCCGTTCCGTAGTGGCGGCGCATCAGTCGCAGCACGTCGTCGCTGCCCGACTGCAAGGGGATGTGAAAATGCGGCATAAATGCGCGTGAGGCGGCGCAGAAGTCTATTATCTCGTCTGTCAGCAGGTTGGGCTCGATGCTTGATATGCGGTAACGCTCTATGCCCTCAACCTTGTCAAGCTCGCGGATGAGGCCCAAGAAGTCCTCCCTCGTGCTGCGTCCGAAGTCCCCTGTGTTGACCCCCGTCAGCACAATCTCCTTTCCGCCTTCCTCTGCCACCTGCCGGGCTTGCGCTACGAGCGAGGCGATGGAGCCGTTGCGCGAGCGACCGCGTGCGATGGGGATGGTGCAGTAAGTGCAGTAGTAGTTGCAGCCGTCCTGCACCTTGAGGAAATAGCGCGTGCGGTCGCCGCGCGAGCACGAGGGCACAAAGGTGCGTATCTCGCGCGTGGGGACGGATATCGCCACGTGGCACGCGTCGCCGTCCTGCAGGGCACGCTTCTGCGCCATCCTCTCGGCGATGTGCCTTGCCACCTCGCCCTTCTGTTCCATGCCCAGCACAAGATCCACCCCGTCAAAGCAGGCTATCTCCTCAGTTTTGAGCTGTGCGTAGCACCCCATCACCACCACCAGCGCGCCGGGGTGCTCGCGGGTGAGGCGGTGTATCGCCTGGCGGCATTTGTGGTCGGCCACGTCGGTCACGCTGCAGGTGTTCACTATGCATATGTCCGCCCGCTCGCCCTTTGCGGCGGTCGCCACGCCCTCCTTTTCCAGCAGGTCGCGCAGGGAGGAAGTCTCGGCGAAGTTGAGTTTGCAGCCTAAGGTGTGGTAGGCTGCCTTGAGGTGGGCAAGGGGTGAGTTACACATTATATATATATAAGGAGTGGCAGCGGCGGAAGGGGGCGTGCTTACGCGGCCGCCCGTCCGCCTGGCGGCGCGGAAAGCCTGTCAAGGCCGTTGCCTCCGCGTATTGGATGCAAAGTTAATCAATTCCTCTGACGCGCTTTCCGACGCATTCCGCCGGAAAACGCGCGGTTTTGCAAGCTGGAGTTGTCTTTTGCGCCCTGTTGCATGCTTTTTCGTTAAAGATGGAAATAAAAAGACCAAAAAAAACGGGCGAATGTTTGGGCGGTCTTGAAAAGCACTTACCTTTGCACCGTTTTAAGAAGCAATATTGTTTTACTAAAAATCCAAAGAACAAATGAAAAAGTTGGTTTTCATGTTCGTAGCTTTCGCAGCTATCTCTTTCGCATCCTGCGGTAACAAGACTTCTGACGCTCCCGCTGCTGACAGCCTCGCTGACAGCGCAGTGGTAGACAGCGCAGCTGACAGTCTCAGCGCTGACACGGTTGCCGCTGACAGCGCAGCTGCTGACACCGTTGCTGAGCCCAACGCCTAAGCATTAGGTTCGCGACACTGCGACTCGCTACAACAACGAGAAACACGGAGACCCGTGGGACACAGTCCTGCGGGTCTTTTGTTTTGTGCATCCGCGCAAAAAGCCCGGGCGCACGCAAAAAGCGAAGTTTTTGCGCTACTTTTGCAAGGGGGAAAGGCTTCCTGGCGTTTCCCAGGGGCAAGAAGAAAAAGGAAACGCAAGATGAACGCGAATATCGGAGTAAGCCACCATATTGTCGAACCTTTCACCGAGGACTACTGCGGCAACCTTTCCTGGGGGCATCTGGGCAACCTGCTTCTCCAGTGCGCCTCCGTGCACGCCGGGGCGCACGGTTTCGGCTACGGGCAGATGATAGCCCGTAGCCACGTGTGGGTGCTCTCGCGCCTTGTCGTGGAGATGGAGGCGATGCCCCGCACGGGCGAGAGCTTCGCCCTGAGCACATGGGTGGACAAGGTGTACCACCAGTTCACCGACCGCCACTTCAGTGTCACACGCCCCGACGGCACCGCTTACGGACACGCCACAAGCATCTGGGCACTGATAGACACCGAGAGCCGGCAGCCCGCCGACCTCGCCCACCTGCCCGACGGCGGCTTTACCTCCGCCCTGGTGCCCGACAAACCCAGCCCCATTGCCGGACTGGGACGCATCCGCCTGAAAAGCCCCGCGCTCGTTGCCATGCACAAGGCGGCGTTCACCGACCTCGACATCAACGGGCATGTCAACTCAATACGCTACATTGAGTACCTGCTCGACCACTTCCCCGCAGAGGAAATGCGGCGGCAGCCTGTGCGCCGCGTGGAGATGGCCTACTGCACGGAGACCTACTGCGGCGAAACGCTTGACATATATCATGAAACTGACAACAAGACCCCCGGGCGTCACCTCTTCGAGATACGCAAGCAAGCTGACGGCACGGTGGCGGCACGCGGGGCGCTAACCTTCTGACACCATGAGAAGACTTTTGCTTTTGCTCGCCCTGCTGGTATGCGTGGGCGCGTGGGCCGGAGAGCCCAAGAAGAAAAACTCGCTGCACGGCGTGTGGCAGCTTGTGCAGAAAAATCCGGACGACGGCCACGAGATGACGCTGCCCGTGTGGAAGGTGCTGGAGAAAGGCGGCTCGTTCTGTGTCTTCTGCATTGGCGACAACACGGGGCGCACCATCATGACCAGCAAGGGAAAGTACGTCGAGAAGGACGACTCCACCTACGTTGAGCACGTGCGCCGCTCCCTGCAAACCAACTTCGGCAACAACGGGGCGTTCGCCCTCACCATCAGCTACCGCTACAACGCCGCCGGCGACATGGAGATAACCTACCGCATGCCCGGCGCGCAGAACGACGGGCATGAGACCTGGCGCAAAATCAAGATGAACTGACCCCGCCTGCCCGCGCCCCGTCGCTGACGGGAGGGGAGTGGCGGACAAACGTAAAGTCACAGCATACACAAGAAGAAAAACAAGCATAACACAGAGAATGGGAAAAGTACTCATCATCGGGGCCGGGGGCGTGGCCACCGTCGCCGCCCATAAGGTGGCGAAAAACACCGACGTCTTCAGCGAGATAATGATAGCCAGCCGCACAAAGGCCAAGTGCGACGCCATTGTGCGGGCGATAGGGCGCGACGACATCAAGACGGCACAGGTGGATGCCGACAGCGTGGAGCAGCTTGTGGCACTCTTCAACGACTTCCACCCCGACCTCGTGATGAACCTCGCGCTGCCCTACCAGGACCTCACCATCATGGAGGCCTGCCTGCAGTGCGGCTGCTCGTACCTTGACACTGCCAACTACGAGCCAAGGGACGAGGCGCACTTCGAGTACTCCTGGCAGTGGGCGTACAAGGACAGCTTCGAGAAAGCGGGGCTCACCGCCATACTCGGCTGCGGCTTCGACCCCGGCGTGACGAGCATCTACACAGCCTACGCCGCGAAGCACCACTTTGACGAGATACACTACCTCGACATCGTCGACTGCAACGCCGGCGACCACCACAAGGCTTTCGCCACCAACTTCAACCCCGAGATAAACATACGCGAAATCACCCAGAAGGGACTCTATTGGCAGGACGGCAAGTGGGTGGAGACCGAGCCGCTCGAGATACACCAGCCGCTCACCTACCCGGGCATTGGCCCCAAGGAGAGCTACTTGCTTCACCACGAGGAGATCGAGAGCCTCGTGAAAAACTACCCCACCATCCGCCGCGCCCGCTTCTGGATGACCTTCGGGCAGGAGTACCTCACCCATCTGCGTGTGATACAGAACATCGGCATGGCCTCCATCAAGCCCATCAACTATGAGGGGAAGGAGATTGTCCCGCTGCAGTTCCTTAAGGCGGTGCTGCCCAACCCGCAGGATCTCGGGCAGAACTACGATGGGCAGACAAGCATCGGCTGCCGCATACGCGGCGTGAAGAACGGAAAGGAACACACCTACTACGTGTACAACAACTGTTCGCACCGCGCCGCCTACGAGGAGACGGGCATGCAGGGTGTCAGCTACACCACGGGCGTGCCGGCCTGTATCGGCGCGCGCATGTTCATGCTCGGGCTGTGGAAGCGGCCGGGGGTGTGGAACGTGGAGGAGTTTGACCCAGACCCCTTTATGGACGAGCTCAACAAGCAGGGACTGCCCTGGCACGAGATACACGATGGCGACCTCGAGCTCTGACGCCCGGCGGCCGTCCCGCGCAGTCCCGTCCGGGGAGGCGCGGACGAAAGCTGTCTTTTTTGACATTGACGGCACACTCGTGCCTTTCCGTGCCGACGGCATACCCAGTGGCACGCGCGAGGCACTCGCCGCACTGCGCGCGTCGGGTGTGCGCACGTTTGTCGCCACGGGGCGCCACCTCAGCTGGACGGCCAACGTGGCCGACACGCCCTTCGACGGCTATGTGACGGTAAACGGCGGCATGTGCGTGGCGGGTGACCGTGAGACGGTGCTGTACTGCCGCCCCATACCGGCGGACGACATGGCGCGCCTTGAGGCTTTCATTGCCGCGACGGACACGCCTTTCGTGGTGGTGCCGGCCGACGGCGACGCGTTCATCACCGGGGTCAACCCGCTTGTGCGCGAGGCCGCCGCCCTGCTGAGCATCCCCGACATACCCGTGCGCCCCGTCACCGAGGCGCGGGGGCGCGAGGTGGTGCAGCTGATGGGCTTCTTCACGCCCGCCGAGCAGGAGCGCAGCGGTGTCTTTGGCGAAACACTGCGCGGGTGCGAGCCCACGCGGTGGTGTCCGCTCTTCACCGACATCATCCCGCGCGGCGGCAGCAAGGCGGCGGGCATTGACCGTATGATAGCGCACTTCGGCATCCCGCTTTCCGCGACGATGTCATTTGGCGACGGCGACAACGACACCGCCATGCTGCGGCACACAGCCGTCGGCGTGGCGATGGGCAACGCCGCCGACAGTGTCAAGGCGGCCGCCGACTATGTCACGCTCCCCGCCGGCGAGGACGGGGTTGGGGAGGCGTTGCGCCGTTTCGGACTGATATGAGGCCGGCCGCCAAAGCCGGTTGGCATCACCACCCATAAAGACCGCGGGCCGGGCGGTTCCCTTTCCGTCCTGCCCGCTTTTTTCGCCGCCGGCGAAACGGTGCCGGCGTGGGCTTTCCGCATCAAGGCGACAACCTGCGGAGCCGCCACCATTCACACAAAAATAACAGGCAAACAGATGAGACGCATACTACTGCTCGCCGCCGCCCTTTTCGCCGGCGTGGCGGGCTTCGGCACACTCCGCACGCAGCAAGCCGCACAGGCGCAAAGCCTGACGCTGGAGGACATTACGGCGGGGAAATACAACCCCAAGTACGTCTACGGGGTCAACCCCATGCGCGACGGCGAGAGCTACAGCCAGCTCTCCGACGACGCGCGGCGCATCGTGCGCCGCTCTTTCAAGGACGGGCGCGAGACTGAGACGCTCTTCGACTGCGCCACCGCACGCGGCGACAAAAAGCTGGAGCGCATCGACGGCTACGTGATGTCACCCGACGAGAGCCGCATCCTCCTGCGCACGGAGACGATGCCCATTTACCGCCGCTCGTACACGGCGGTGTACTACATCTATGACGTGCGCACGCGCAAGTACGCCCCGCTTTCCGACGGCGGACCGCAGCAGGTGCCGCTCTTCTCGCCGGACGGCAACGTGGTGGCCTTTGCGCGCGGCGGCAACCTTTTCCTCGTGAAGCTTCTTTTTGACAACGCAGAGACGCAGGTGACGCGCGACGGAAAGTTCAACTCCGTCATAAACGGACTGCCCGACTGGGTCAACGAGGAGGAGTTCGGCACCAACCGTTCCTTCGACTTCTCGTCGGACAGCCAGATGCTGGCCTGGGTGCGCTATGACGAGAGCCGCGTGCCGGTGTATTCCATCCAGCAGTTTCGCGGCGCCGCCCCCGCCCTCGACGAAAACGACGCCTACCCCGGCGCATACAACTACAAGTACCCTGTCGCCGGGGCGAAAAACAGCGACGTGAGCGTGCTGACCTTTGACATAAAGAACCGTGTGACGCGCACGCTGAAAGTGCCGGTGGACAGCGACGGCTACATACCGCGCATACATTTCACCTCCGACCCCTCGCGTCTCGCCGTCGTCACGCTCAACCGCCGGCAAAACCGCATGGACATCTATATGGCCAACCCGCGCAGCACCGAGTGCCAGCTCTGCGTGCGCGAGGAGACCGAGAAATATCTGCCGGAGACCGCCTACGGCAGCCTCAAGTTCTACGGCGACCACTTCGGCTATATTTCGGACCGCACGGGATACCGCCACATCTACTGGTACACCCTCGCGGGCAAGCTGGAGCGGCAGGTCACCAAGGGCGACTTTGACGTGACGGACTTTTACGGCTACGACGGGGCGTCGGGCAGGTTCTACTACGCCGCGCACGGCGAGAGTCCGCTGCGCCGCGAGGTGTACAGCGTCGACAAGGGTGGGAAGGTGCGCCGCCTCTCGCAGGGCACCGGCACCAACAGCGCCACCTTCTCCACCACGATGAAGTATTTTCTCAACATCCACTCCTCTTCCACCCGGCCGCCCGTCACCACGCTTTGCCAGGCCTCAGACGGCAAGTGCCTCAGCACGATGGTGGACAACGAGGAGTTGCGGGCTTCGGTGGACGCGGTGAGCGGCAAAAAGGAGTTTTTCACCTTCACTCTGCCCTCCGGCGTGACGCTTAACGGCTGGATGGTGAAGCCGCGCGATTTCGACCCCTCGCTCAAGTACCCCGTCATCATGTACCAGTACTCGGGACCGGGCTCGCAGGAGGTGACCGACTCGTGGGGCATGGGCTTCTTTCCCGGCGCGGTGTATGAAAGCTACATGGCCTCGCGCGGCTTCATCTTCGCCTGCGTCGACGGGCGCGGCACTGGCGGGCGTGGCGCCGACTTCGAGAAATGCACTTACTTGCGCCTTGGCGAGAAGGAGTCGGAGGACCAGGTGGAGGCAGCCAAGTACCTCGGCTCGCTGCCCTATGTCGACGCTTCGCGCATAGCCATTTGGGGGTGGAGCTTCGGCGGCTTCAACACGCTCATGGCCATGAGCGAGGGGCGGCCCGTCTTCCGCGCCGGCGTGGCGGTGGCGGCGCCCAGCAACTGGAAGTACTATGACACCGTGTACACCGAGCGGTACATGCGCACCCCGGCGGAGAACGCTGGCGGGTATGCCGTCAACCCCATCCAGCGCGCTGCCGCGCTCAGCGGTGACCTGCTGCTTGTGCACGGCACGGCGGACGACAACGTGCATTTCCGCAACTTCGCCGAGGTGAGCGAGGCTTACGTGCAGGCGGGAAAGCCTTTCCGCCAGCAGGTGTACACCAACCGCAACCACAGTATCTACGGCGGCAACACGCGGCTTCACCTTTTCCGCACCATCTCCTCTTTCTTTGAGGAAAAACTGAAAGGTGGCTCTGTAAATTAGCCTTGACAGATTTCGGTTCTGTTTTTCGTCCGAATTGCATGCGAGTGAGGTAGCGTAGCGGGCTATGTGACTGAACGAACGTGCAATTCGGGCGGAAAAGAGCCCGAAAGATGCCAAAACGCAATTAAACCGGAAACTCATTTTTTGCGGAGGTGATTTATGGAACCATCCTGAAATAACCCCGCTCCCCCGCGCGGACAGGAAACCGTTTCACACGCCGCCCCGGCAGGCCGCCCGCCCGCCGGGGCGGTTTTTTGAAGTGTAAGGAAAACGGGCGGAAAACTGACAATTTGATTTTCAGCCCCTCGTTTGGCGCATTTGCAAAACGCCGAAAAATGTATTATCTTTGTACTACAAGATAGGGACATCCCGCGAGGAATG
>CAVGTC010000093.1:0-11823 GCA_963632255.1 Lachnospiraceae bacterium
CCGACCCTCATTTTGTCATTTTGCTCGTTTTTCCGCCCGAAAAGTGACAAACACGTTTTTCGCACGTATTTTTTCAGGAATGGACATCCGTGGTGCTGCTGCGCACGGATATGCCTTGCGTCGCGAGCGGCGGCGTACGCCTGTCCCACTCCCCCACCCGCCGAGCACACGCATACGCAGGCACGCGGACTTTGCGATAATTCATATATTTGCAAGCCGAACCCCGCTTCGCGGGGACGCACGGGCAATGCCCTTTGCGGGAAACAAACACACATTATTATATATGTACAAGAAACTCATACTGCCGGCTATGCTGGCGGCCTGCGCCCTCAACGCCTCGGCGCAGCGTTACGAGATTGCGGGCACCGCGCCCGCCGGCGTGAAAACGGTGTACCTGCACAACCTTGAGGTGCGCAGCCTCGGCGACAGCGCGGCGGTGAAGGACGGGAAGTTCGCCTTCAGCGGCGAAGCCGGGGGCAAACTCTTCGCCATGGTGGGCACGCAGCGGCGCGGGGGCGTACCCGTGGTGCTCGACGGGAAAGTGGCGGTGGACCTCGCCGCCGGCACAGCCACGGGCACGGCCGAGAACGACAGTCTCGCCGCCGTGCAGAAAAGCGTCTCCGCCCTCGAGCGGCGCGGCGAGCAACTCTACCGCGAGTACATGTCCTACCAGGGCGAGGGGAAATCCATCCCCGACAGCGTGCGCGAGCGTATCTCCAACGGCATGGAGCAGCTCAACGTGGAGCTGGCGGGCATTGTGAAAAACACTTGCCGCACGCACAAAAGCCAGATATTCCCCGCTTTCCTGTTGCGCCAGTACGGCAGCATGCTTGAAAAGGAGGAACTCATCGCCCTCGCCGAGGAGGGAAGCCCCAAGTACATGGAGCCGAGTCTGTGCGACCCCATACGCAACCGCCTTGCGGGCTGGAAGCGCCAGCTGCCGGGTGCCATGTTCACCGACCTGACACTTGAAGACATGGAGGGCGCCAAGCACAGCCTCTCCGAGTACGTGGGCAAGGGCAAGTATGTGCTGGTGGACTTCTGGGCGTCGTGGTGCGGTCCCTGCCGGCAGGAGATGCCGCACGTGAAGGCCGCTTACGAGAAGTTCCACGACAAGGGCTTTGACGTGGTGGGCGTTTCGCTTGACAGCGACAAGGCGGCGTGGACCGGCGCGGTAAAGAAACTTGCCCTTCCCTGGCACCACATCAGCGACCTGAAAGGCTGGGAGAGCGAGGCCGCCTCGCTTTACGGCATCAACGCCATACCCGCCACCATCCTCGTGGGGCCCGACGGCAAAATTGTGGCAAACGGACTGCGCGGCGACGCGCTTGCGGAGAAGCTCGCCGAGCTGCTGAAATAATATATATGTGCCGCGCGTGCAAGTTTCGCGCCCCTGCTGTGTTTTAGGGGAAACACCACACACAGCAGGCATATATGAGACTTTCCGCACTTTACGCCACCGCCGCGCTGCTTTCGCTCGCCGCGTGCAACGCCGCCGACGACTCACGTCCGGCGGGCTACGAGGTGCGCATGGCCACGCTGCAGCGCGACGGCGGCGACGTGCGTCTCAGCATTGACAATGTGGGCGTACGCGCCGTGGGCGACAGCACGCTTCTCGTGCAGGCCGGCGTGCGCCGCCACGGGCAGAGGCTGATAGCCTCGTACGCCGGGACGCAGCGTCCCGACGGCACGGGCGTCGCGGTGTTGTACGGCGTGCGGCCCGTGCTGACGAAAGCGTTTTCGCCCGCCCCCGCCACGCGGGAGGACAGCGCGAGCCTCGGAGCCGACGCCACCGATGTGGCGGCCGCGTGGACGGCGGGCGGACACCTCAACGTGGGGCTGCGCCTTTCGCCGGCGGCTGAGGGCGCGCCCCACCTACTCAGCGTCTGCCTCACGGGCGAGACACGGGACGGACTGCCCGTGGCGAGGCTGTGGCACAATCTGAACGGAAACGCCGCCGGTACGGGCGGCACACTCTCCTACGCCTCGTTCGCTCTGCCCGAGGACGGCGCGGCGGACGGCGGCTGCTGGCTGCGCTACGTTTCGGGCGACGGCGCGGAGCGCACGCTGAAAGTGGCGGCGGCCGAAAGGGAGATACCCCTTGGGGACAGCGGCGAAAGCGGCGGCACGGCGGACGCACGGTAGGAGCGGCGGCGCGTGCCGGACGCATACCCGCACGCCCCCGAGCCTTACCAGAGAAAATGACCGAGCAAGACATCGTGACCGGCTGCCAGCACGGCGACAACGCTGCCCGCAAGGAGCTCTACGAGCGCTTTGCGGGTAGTATGCTGTCCCTTTGCCTGCGCTACACAGGCAACAGGGAAGAGGCCGAGGACGTGCTGCAGGACGGTTTCATACAGGTCTTCACGGTCATAGGGCGTTTCGCCTACCGCGGCGAGGGCTCGCTCACGGCGTGGATGAGGCGCGTCTTCACCAACCACACGCTCTCCTACCTTGAAAAGGAGCGGCGCGTGCGCTTTGACGACGCGGAGCGGCTGCCCGACACAGCCGACGACGGCACGCCGCCGCCCGGCATAAGCGCGGAGGAGATAGTAAGGCTCATCGGCGGTCTGCCCTCGGGCTACCGCACGGTGCTCAACCTCTACCTCCTCGAGGGCTGGAGCCACAAGGAGATAGCCGAAAGGCTCGGCATAGGCGAAAGCACGTCCGCCTCACAATACCTGCGGGGCAAGAAGCTGCTGAGGCAGCGCATAACAGAATACATCAGACAGCGCGACGAAGAAAGCGATGGAACAGCGTTTTGACACATGGGAGGAAAGCCTCCGCCGCACCGTGGCGGGCCACGAGGCGGAGCCCCCCGCCGCAGGGTGGGAGGACATGGAGCGTCGGCTGGCCTCTGCGGGGCTTGCCGGCGGCGCTTCCGTGCGCCGCCGCGCCGCGTGGCGGAAGTCCGTCGCGGCAGGCGTTACGCTCTCGGCGGCGGCATGCGCCGCACTGGTGGCACTGCTTGCGCCCCCGTCCGGCGACGGCGGCGCCGGCACGCCCTCCGTCACCCGCGAGGTGGCGGCAGCGGCGAAAAAGTCGGGACTGGAAACGCCGGACGGCGGACACCGCGCCCCGCTTTCCGGCCGTGACGGGGAAGACACACACACGGTCCAGCCAAAGACACTCGCCGCCCGCACCGCGGCAACGGCAACTGCCGCCATCGCCGCGCCCGCTTCCGGAAGTACTGCGGCACTTGGGACATCAGCCCTCGGTGACGCGCGTGACACCGCCAACGGTAATGCCGGAAACGTAGCGAATGACGCAAACGGCGACGCGGCGGACAAGGAAAGCGCCGCCCCGGCACGCCCCGCCGGCAAGGAAGCGGACGGCGCGCCCCGTGTCTTCTCCGAAACGCGCACCCCGCCGCACGCCGGCTCCCACACCTTGAAAAAGAGCGCGGCAAAAACCTCCGCACGCCGCTTCGCGCCGCAGTTCAGCCTCGGTATGAACGCCGTCTCGCCCACGGGCACGCAGCGTGAAAACGGCTTCAACATGACCGCCCTGCGCTCCACCTCTGCCGAGGAGGAGGCCGGCGTGGCCGGACTTCTCTCGGCGAGCTTCGCCGAGCGCAACGTGCGCACGGAGATTAGCTACGGCATGCCCGTGCAGATAGGGCTTGGCGTGGGGCTGCCGCTCACCCGCCGCTGGCGCGTCAACACGGGACTGATATACACGCGGCTTTCCGCCGACATACGCTCGGGCAGCGACGACGTGTACAGCCAGACGAAGCAGCGCGTGTATTATATAGGTGTGCCGGTACAGGCGGCCTACACTTTCTTCGCCTCGCGCGTGGCCGACCTTTACGCCACGGCGGGCGTGACGGTAGAAAAGGCGGTGAAGGCACACAGCGAACGGGTGTACCACCGCGCGGACGGCACGGTGTCGCCGGCGGAGGAGGACGCCAACGCCACGGCACGCGGCCTGTGGCAGTTCTCGACCAACCTCTCGGCGGGCGTGCAGCTCAACGCCACGCCGTGGCTGGGCGTGTACTGCGAGCCCGGCGTGGCGTACTATTTCAACGACGGCAGCGAAATGCCCTCCGTGCGCCACGAGCACCCGTGGTACTTCAACCTGCAGGCGGGACTGCGCTTCACCATCCACTGACACCACCCCACCCGCACCCGCCCCACCCGTCCCCGCCGCCACTTTGCCGTGCCGCAAGCCGGACGGCGGCGGACAGCCCCGGCGAAAACCTGCGGCGGACTGGCATAAGCGACGGCTTATCCAATGCAAGTATACGGAAAGAGGGCACGCCCCGTTGCGGAGCGTGCCCTCTTTCCTTTCTCTTTCCGTTGTCTTTCTGTTCCCTTCCCGTTGTTTTCTCCCGGAAAAGTCCTCAGCGTTTCGTGCCGCCGGTGGTGCATTGCCCCTTCGTCCCGCCCTGCGGCTTGGTCTGCCGCCCGCCGGTGTTGCCGAAACGGTCCTTGTAAGTGGTGACGGGCGAGCCGTACAGCCTCGTCCGCGTGGTGGAGGTGCCGGTGGTGTTGCCGAAACGGTCCTTGTAGGTGGTGACGGGCGTGCCGTTATGCCCCGTCCGCGTGGTGGAGGTGCCGGTAGTGTTGCCGAAACGGTCCTTGTAGGTGGTGACGGGCGAGCCGTTATGCCCCGTCCGCGTGGTGGAGGTGCCGGTGGTGTTGCCGAAACGGTCCTTGTAGGTGGTCACCTCGCGCCCCGTCCCGTCCTTGTGCACGGTGGAGGTGCCCACCACGTTGCCGAAGCGGTCCTTGTAGGTGGTCACCTCGCGCCCCAGCGCGTTCTTCTTGGTGGTGGAGGTGGCGGCGTTGTTCTGCGCGAAAGCCGCCCCGTGGCACAGTGCCGCGAGCGCGGCGGATAACAGTAGCTTCTTCATAAGGGCGTCGGTGTTGGCCGCGGAAGTGTGTCCCCTTGCTTTCCGCGTGGTGGTTTTTCACTTGCAGTCAGGCGGCCGGCGCGGGGAACGTCGCGCCGCCCTGTGTTTTCACTCTATGTATGTGGCGCAAGCCTTGCGCGGCTTGGCCGGGGCGGGCGCTCCGTCAGGGTAGCCGAGGGCGAGGTGCGCCACGCCGATGTAGTCGCCCTCCACGCCGCGCGCGTGCAGCCACTCCTGCCACTCGGGCGTGTCAAACTCCTCCCGCGCGCGGTTAATCCAACAGCTGCCCAGCCCGAGGGCGTGCGCGGCCAGCATCATGTTGCCCATCATCAGCGTGCCGTCGTACACGGCGTTGGGGTTGGCACGCTCGGCCAGCACGACAAGGTACACCGGCGCGCCGTAAAACGGGTCGGCGTCCGGTCCCGCCCCCATGAAAGCGGCGTTGGCCTTGCGTATGCGGGCTTTCTCAGCCTCGTCCGTCACCACAAGCACGCGCCACGGCTGGAAACTCCTTGCCGAGGCGGCGTAGGTGCCGGCCTCAATGACCTTTTCCACCAGTTCCCGCGGCACGGGGGCGGACTTGTACTTGCGCACGCTGCGGCGCGTCTTTATAGCTTCTAATGCGTCCATTGTCTTTGCTGTGTGGGCGGGAACGCCCCGCGCCGCGCGCCGGGTGCTCCCGTATGGCAAAGGTATCGTTTTCCCTCCAACGGCACGCCGCGCGGGCGTGTTTCTTTTTCGCGGGAAATTGCTAACTTCGCGGATGTTACGCGTGCAGCCGGCGGCGCGGGGAAAAGCGGGTGCGTCATTCCGCCCTGCCCAAGTCCTGGCCGCAAGCTTTGACACCAAGCTTTGACCCTATGAAGAAAGAACTGACAGCCATCGCACTCGCCGCCACCGCCGCCCTCGGCGCGGGAGCCGCGCCCGGAAAGGACTCGGAGGGCGGCGCATTCAAGTACACCGACGAGCAGTTTGCCGACATACAGATGCTTCGCTACCGCGTGGAGGGCTTCGAGCAGCTCACCCTACGGGAGAAGACATTCATCTACTACCTGCAGGAGGCCGCGCTGCAGGGACGCGACATCCTTTTCGACCAGAACGGACGCTACAACCTGCGCATACGCCGCCTCCTCGAAGCCGTCTACACCCATTACGACGGCGACAGGAAAGGCGCGTTCTTCAAAAACCTTGCGGTATACCTTAAGCGCGTGTGGTTCTCCTCCGGCATCCACCACCACTACGGCTGCGAGAAGTTCCTCCCCGACGTGGACGAGGCGGAGCTGCGGGCGGCCGTGCTGAAAGTGCCGGCGGCCGCGCTGCCCCTCGCCGCCGGACAGACTGCGGGACAGCTTTGCGACGAGCTCTTCCCCGTGATGTTCGACCCCGCGGTGATGCCCATGCGCGTCAACCAGCGCGACGGCGACGACCTCATCCTCACCTCCGCCTGCAACTACTACGCACCCGGCATCACGCAGGCCGAGGCCGAGGAGTTTTACACGCAGCGCAAAGCACCGCTTGACCCGCGCCCCGTGATGACGGGGATGAACAGCCGCCTCGTGCGCGGCGACTTCGGCGAGCTGACCGAGCGCGTCTGGCGCGTGGGCGGACTGTACACTGAGGCGATAGAGCGCATCGTGGAAAACCTTGAGAAAGCACGCCCCTACGCCTGCACTCCCGAGCAGGAAAAGGTGATTGACCTGCTGACGGACCTTTACCGCACGGGCGACCTGCGCGACTTTGACAACTACTCCGTGCACTGGCTGCGCGACACGGAGAGCCTTGTGGACTTCACCAACTACTTCACCGAGACCTACGGCGACCCGCTGGGCATGAAAGCCTCGTGGGAGGCGATAGTCAACTTCAAGGACCTCGCCGCCACGAAGCGCACGGAGAAGCTCTCCGCCAACGCGCAGTGGTTTGAGGACCACTCGCCCGTCGACCCGCGCTTCCGCAAGGAGGAGGTGAAGGGCGTATCGGCGAAGGTGATAACGGCCGCCGTGCTGGCGGGCGACCTCTACCCCTCCACGGCCATCGGCATCAACCTGCCCAACTCCGACTGGGTTCGCCGCGAGTACGGCTCGAAGAGCGTCACCATAGGCAACCTCACCGACGCGTACAACAAGGCGGCGCACGGCAACGGGATGGACGAGGAGTTTGTGATAGACGACGCCACGCGCGCACTGATAGCCGAGTACGGCGACGCCTGCGACGACCTGCACACCGACCTGCACGAGTGCCTGGGCCACGGCAGCGGCAAGCTGCTGCCCGGCACCGACCCCGACACGCTGAAGGCGTACGGCTCGACGATAGAGGAGGCGCGTGCCGACCTCTTCGGACTGTACTACGTGGCGGACGGGAAGCTGGTGGAGCTGGGCCTGACCCCCAACCCCGACGCGTACAAGAGCCAGTACTACACCTATATGATGAACGGTCTGATGACGCAGCTGGTGCGCATCAAGCCGGGCAACACCATCGAGGAGGCGCACATGCGCAACCGCGCCCTCATCGCCCGCTGGGCTTACGAGAAAGGGCGCAAGGACAACGTGGTGGAGCTGGTGAAGCGCAAGGGCAAGACTTATGTGCGCATCAACGACTACGCCGCCCTGCGCGGGCTCTTCGGCGACCTGCTCGCCGAGATTCAGCGCATCAAGAGCGAGGGCGACTACGCCGCCGCACGCGACCTCGTGGAGGGCTACGGCGTGCAGATTGACCCGCAGCTGCACAAGGAGGTGCTGGCACGTTACGAAAAGCTGCACCTCTCGCCCTACAAGGGCTTCATCAACCCCGTATACACCGCCGTGCGTGACGCGGAGGGCAACATCACCGACGTGACGGTGGACTACACCGAGGCTTATGACGCGCAGATGCTGCGTTACAGCCGCGACTACAGTCCGCTGCCCGACATCAACGAGTGACCCGGCCGCAGCATGGCCGCATCCACCCGCCCCCGCGCCGAAGTGGGAGCGGCGTGGCGTTGGCGGCAGCAACGGCAAGCCGCAACGGAAAACAGACACACAACACACTCCAAGCAATGGACATAGTAGAAAGATTTCTCAAATACGTATCCTTTGACACGCAGTCGGCCGAGGACGCCGGCAAGACTCCCAGCACGGACAAGCAGCTGCGGCTGGCCGAATACCTGAAAGCCGAGCTCGCCGCCGTGGGACTGACGGAGGTGGAGATGGACGCCAACGGCTACGTGTACGCCACGCTGCCCGCCAACACGGACAAGGACGTGCCCACCATAGGCTTCATATCGCACATGGACACCAGCCCCGACTGCTCGGGCGCGGACATCCGCCCGCGTATCGTGAAGTACGACGGCGGCGACATCACGCTTGACGCGGCGGCGGGAATCGTCACCTCGCCGTCCAAGTTCCCCGAGCTGCTGCAGCACGTCGGCGAGGACATCATCGTGACGGACGGGCACACGCTGCTCGGCGCGGACGACAAGGCGGGCATCGCCGAGATAGTCACCGCCATGGAGTGGCTGCTGGCTCACCCCGAGGTGAAGCACGGAAAGGTGCGCGTGGGCTTCAACCCCGACGAGGAGATAGGCCTCGGCGCGCACAAGTTTGACGTGGCGAAGTTTGGCTGCGCGTGGGCCTACACCATGGACGGCGGCGAGCTTGGCGAGGTGGAGTACGAAAACTTCAACGCCGCCTCCGCCAAGGTGACGGTGACCGGCGTGAGCGTGCATCCGGGCTACGCCAAGGGCAAGATGGTAAACGCCGCGCGCGTGGCGGCCGAGTTTGCCGCGCAGATGCCCGTCACCGAGACGCCCGAGGACACTGTGGAGTATGAGGGCTTCTACCACCTGCTAGGGATGGAGGGCAACGTGGAGCGAGCCACGCTCACCTATATCATACGCGACCACGACCGCGCCCGCTTCGAGCGCCGCAAGGACTTCATGCACCGCGCCGCCGAGTGGACCAACGCCCGCCACGGCGAGGGTGTGGTGAGCGTGGAGGTGTCCGACCAGTACTACAACATGCGCGAGAAGATTGAGCCGGTGCCCCACGTGGTGGACATCGCGCTCGACGCCATACGCGAGTGCGGCGTGCAGCCCGCCGTGCGGGCCATACGCGGCGGCACGGACGGCGCGCAGCTGTCTTTCATGGGACTGCCGTGCCCCAACCTCTTCGCCGGCGGACTCAATTTCCACGGTCCGCACGAGTTTCTCCCCATCCCCTCCCTGCGCAAGGCGTGCGAGGTGGTGGCGAAGATATGCGAGCTGACGGAACGCCGCGCGTGACACCGCCGCAGCGCGTCCGCCCCGCCCCTGTCACAAGAGGCACTTGCGGCGGCGGCGCGCGGCGCGTACCGCACAACAGCCGGGCGGGTTGGCAGACCACTGTTGACCCGCCCGGCTTTTTCCCACCTGCGCGGGCGGCACGCCATACCGCCGCCGTCCGCGCGCAACACCCCACACTTTAATGGAACAGCAGTTTGTCTCCGACCTCGCCCTCATACTCATCAGCGCGGGCATCGTCACCATCCTCTTCAAGCGGCTGCGGCAGCCCCTCGTGCTGGGCTACATCGTCGCGGGCTTCATAGCCGGGCCGCACATGCCCTACACGCCCTCCGTCAGCGAGATGGGCAGCATACAGACGTGGGCGGACATCGGCGTGATATTCCTTATGTTCACCCTCGGCCTTGAGTTCTCCTTCAAAAAGATAGTGAAGATGGGCGCGGGACCCGTCATTGCCGCGTGCTGCGTGATGTTCTGCATGATGAGCGTGGGCAGCGCCGTGGGGCGGCTCTTCGGCTGGGGCGGGATGAACAGCCTTTTTCTCGGCGGAATGCTGGCGATGAGCAGCACCACCATCATATACAAGGCCTTTGACGACCTCGGGCTGCGGCAGCGCAAGTTTGCCGGCGAGGTGCTCAGCGTGCTGATACTTGAGGACATACTCGGCATCCTCCTTATGGTGGTGCTCAGCGCGATGGCCGTCTCACGCCACCTTGAGGGCGCGGCGCTGGCAGGCAGTCTGCTGAAGCTGGCTTTCTTCCTCATACTGTGGTTTGTGGTGGGCGTGTACGCCGTGCCGCTCTTCCTGCGCAAGGCCGGGCGGTGGATCAACCGCGAGACACTCCTCGTGGTGAGCATCGGCATGTGCTTCCTCCTTGTGGTCTTCGCCGAGAAAGCCGGGTACAGCGCGGCGTTCGGCGCGTTCATGATGGGCAGCATACTCGCCGAAACCGTTGAGGCGGAGAACATCGAGCGTGCCGTGTCACCCGTCAAGGACCTCTTCGGCGCGATATTCTTCGTGTCGGTGGGCATGCTGGTGGACCCCGCCGTGCTTGTGCAGTACTGGCTGCCCATCCTCGCCATCTGCCTTGCCATCGTGGCGGGGCAGGCCGTCTTCGGCACGGCCAGCTTCCTTTTGAGCGGGCAGCCCCTGCGCATGGCGGTGCAGAGCGGCTTCTCGCTGGCGCAGATTGGCGAGTTTGCCTTCATCCTCGCCTCGCTCGGCGTGAGTCTGCACGTGACGGACAGCTTCCTGTACCCCGTCGTGGTGGCGGTGAGCATCATCACCACCTTCCTCACCCCTTACATGATACGCGCCGCCGGCCCCGTGGGCGAGTGGCTGGAGCGCGTGCTGCCCGAGCAGGTGCGCCACCGCCTCGGCGGGCGGGGGACGGAGGAGGAACACGGTGCCGGCGGGGGCGGCGCGTGGCCGTTGTGGAAGAGTCTGCTCGGCTCGCTCGTCAGCCAGACCGGCGCGTACCTCACGCTCAGCGTGGCCGTCATACTGCTGTCGTTTTCTGTTTTGCTGCCACTTTGCCGCGGCGTGCTGGGACACTGGCCGGGTAACGCCGCGTGCGGCCTGCTTACGCTGCTTGTCTCCGCGCCTTTCCTGCGGGCCATTGTAATGAGAAAAAACCACTCCGAGGAGTGGAAGGAGCTGCGCACGCGTGGGGCGGCGCAGCGTGCGGGGCTGTGGCTCACCTTCTGCGCCCGCTACGCAGTGGCGGCGGCGGCTGTGTACTACGTGCTGGACTTCCTCTCGCCTTTCCGGTGGCCGTGGCACGTGGCGGCGGCCGTGGCGCTGGTGGGGCTGGCTCTCGCTTCGCGGCAGGTGAAGTGGCTCAGCATCAGGATGGAGCGCGTTTTCCTGCAAAACCTCCGCTCACGCGAGGTGAAGGCACGCCGCGAGGCGTCCGCCGGCACGCCGGGCTACGCCGGCAGGCTGCAGAGCCGCAACCTGCACATTGCCCGCCTTGAGGTGCCGGAGGACTCGCTGTGGGCGGGGCGCACGCTTTCGCGCCTTGCTTTCGGGCGTGAGGACGGGGTGCTTATAGCCGCCGTGTCACACGGCAAGCGGCGCGTCAACATTCCCGACGGTGAAACGATGATATTTCCCGGCGACAGCCTTGAGGCCATAGGCGACGACGCCAGCATAGCGCACTTCGCCGCCCGCATGCGGACGGAGGTGGCCGAGGCCGGCGCGGCGGAGGCGGGCAGCCTCTTCCTGCGGCGTCTCATTGTGCGCGACGGCTCGCCTTTCGTCGGCGTGTCCATCGGCGAGAGCGGCATACGCTCGCGCCACCGCTGTATGGCCGTGGGCTTCGAGGACAAGGAGGGGGACATCGTGCCTGCCGCCGCCGACCGCGTGATTGCGGCGGGCGACGCGCTTTGGGTAGTGGGTGAGGAGCGTGACGTGGAGCGGCTGCTCGGCAAGCGTCAGGCGGGTCGCTGACTTCCGCCTCCGCGCGTCTCCGCCCCGCGCCGCCGCCGTTTTGCGAAGTGTAAGCAAACGGGGCTAAAAACTGACATTCTGCTCCGGCGGGCGTTTTAACATTTCTTGCTTTCGGCGGAAAAATGTTGTATATTTGTACTACAAGATAGGGACATCCCGCGAGGAATGTCCCTTTATTTTTGCCTATCTTGATTTTCAGGCACTTACGTACCAAAACGCCTGCACTTGGTCCACAAAGTACCGCGGTATCCCGTCACTGAAGTG
>CAVGTC010000094.1:0-11810 GCA_963632255.1 Lachnospiraceae bacterium
GTCCGCCGTCACGCTGCTCAACACGCAGGGCGTGACCGTGGCTTCCGCCACCCTTCCCTCCACCACGACGGGCAGCACGGTGTCCTTTGACACCTCTTCCCTCACGCCGGGTGTCTACCTCGTGCGCGTGGGCGGCGAGCAGGGACAGCCGCAAACCCTCAAGGTAAGCGTGAAGTAAGACATCCGCGCTTCCCGCCCCTCCTTGCGGGATACGCAACGACACACCAACACACGTGACCGCCGTGCCCGTACATATATTATATGCGGGCGCGGCGGACTTATGCAGAAATTTCCTGGCGGCAAACGCCGCCTGACACACCAACAAAAACCTTTATATGAAGAGACAACTACTACAGCTTCTTCTTCTTGCCGCGACGCAGACAGCACAAGCGCAGAAGCTTTCGCCCGCCGCAAAGCTTTTCACCGCCGGACTGGCTTCGCAGGACAAAACGACACTCGCCACAGGCGGCGCGGTGAAGACCGCCAACGCGCTGATTAGCGTGACGGGCGCAAACGCCGCTGACAGCATCAAGGCTCTCGGCGTGAAAGTGCACGGGCAGAGCAACGGCGTGGTTTCCGCCACGCTCACTGCCAACCAGATTGACGCACTCGCCGCGCTTCCCTGTGTGCGGCAGATTGACATTGAGGCAGGGCACCACCGCAAGATGGACAAAGCCCGCCAGTACAGCAACGCCGACCCCGCACACAAAAGCGACAACATCCTCGGACGCTCGTACATGGGAAAGGATGTCATCTTCGGCGTTGAGGACGGGGGCTTCCAGTTCAACCACATCACCAACCGCGCCCCGGACGGCAGCTGGCGCATCAAACGCGTGTGCCACCAAGGCTCCTACGGAAACGAAGATACCGAGCTCACCACGGAGGAGGAAATGATAAAGGCTGTCAGCGACGGCATGGACACCCACGGGCAACATGTGCTTGGCATAGCCGCCGGCGGCGACATGTCCCAGCCTTACTACGGCGTGGCTCCCGAGGCAGACATCGTCATTGTGGCCGACCCCGAGGAAACGGCATCCGAAACGAAGGCCGTGCAGTACATCTTCGACTACGCCAAGTCGGTGGGAAAGCCCGCCGTCATCAACCTCAGCCTCGGCACGCACAACGGACCGCACGACGGCACATCGGCCCGCGACCGCTTCTTTGACGGCATCACAGGCGAGGGGCGCATCATCGTGGGGTCGGCAGGCAACGAGGGACTCTACCCGATACACGTCCGCAAGACGTTCACCGCCACGGACAACGAACTGAAGACGGGATTCGACTTCGGGGAGCAGGAAGACGAGGAAACACTTGCATCCGGTTATGTATGGGGAACCGCCGGCACCACGCTGAAAGCGAAAGCGGTACTTTACGACACCGAGACGGGTGAAGTCATCGCAAGCACTCCGTGGGCGGACACCAACGATGAAGAGTCCTCCACGGTAGAAGTGGAACTCACGGAATCCACCCACGGGGCGGACGGGCATCTCGGCGTCGCGGGAAGCGTTGACTCCTACAACAAGCGCCCAAACTTTGAGGTGTACGCCAGGCTCACCAATCTTTCCGACAACCGCTCGGTGGCTATCTTCGTCACAGGCGAGGAAGGCACGCAAGTGGATGTGTGGAACGATGACAACTACACTTTCACCGGCGGCTTTGACGGCTGGACTGCGGGTGACACCGACTGCACAGTGGGTGAGATAGGCGGAACGGGGAAAAGTGTCATCTCCGTCGGCTCGTACCACACCCGCACGAAAGTGGCCACGCTCGCGGGAGGACAGATGCCCTCACCCGAAAACACATTCGACCAGCCCATCGGCTCGGAAAGCCTTTTCTCCAGCAAAGGCCCGACGCTTGACGGACGCATGAAGCCGGATGTGAGCGCGCCGGGGTGGGTCATCGTTTCGGCTTACAACGAACATATGCCGGATTTTTCCGAAGACGAGGTCGTTGCTGTCTCTGAGGACGAGGACGGCGAGCAGTACTATTACACCGCCATGGGCGGCACGTCAATGTCCTCGCCTTACGTGGCGGGCAGCGTGGCGCTGTGGCTTGAGGCCTGTCCCACCCTTACGCCCGATGATGTGCGCGACATCCTTAGGGAGACCGCCATCAACGACGAGTACACCCAGACGGGCGTCAACATATGGGGCTACGGAAAGATTGACACCTTCGCCGGACTGGCGGCGGCGGTAAAGAAGCAGACGGGCATCGCACGCGTGCCGGGTACGGACATCCTGCCCCGCGCCGACGTGTCGCAGAGCCTCGGCCGCCTCACCGTCACCTTCCGCCAGGATCAGGGCAAGTCCGCCGTCACGCTGCTCAACACGCAGGGCGTGACCGTGGCTTCCGCCACCCTCCCCTCCACCACGACGGGCAGCACGGTGTCCTTTGACACCTCCTCGCTCACGCCGGGCGTGTACCTCGTGCGCGTGGGCGGCGAGCAGGGACAGCCGCAAACCCTCAAGGTGAGCGTGAAGTAAAACGCCCCGCCGCCCGGCAGCCCCCGGAGCGGTATTTGCCGGCATACGCGCCAACACACCACTGCCGCGCCCGTACACACGGACGCGGCAGTCTTTTTTTGTGCGGAACGTCACAAGGACACCAAGCCCGCCCACGCGGGGACGGCAGCGGTTTCGTACTCCCCGTCTATATCTCCTCCCCGCGCACAATGCCGTGCGTCACGGCATACACCGTAAGCGCCGCCACGCTGCGCGTGCCAAGTTTGGCGGAAAGGTTTTTGCGGTGGGTGATGACCGTGGCGGTGGAGACCCCCAGGCGGGCGGCCGCCTCCTTGTTGGTGCGCCCCAGCACCACCTCGCGCAGCACCTCCCGCTCACGCGGCGTGAGACGCGGCACGCCCTCCGCCGCCCTCATGGCAGCGGCCACGGCGGGCGGTTCGTCACCGTGGGCGCGGTGGGCTTGCCCCGCAAGCGCAAGCATATCCCGCGCAAGCTGTTTCTCACTCGCGTAGACATCAAGCGTGTGGAAGCCCTGCGGAAGCTGTCCGTTCTCCCCGCCATGCACAAGCACAATGGTTTTCGCCTGCCGGCGCAGGAAGAAAGCCGCCCCCGCCATAAGCTCGGAGGCGGAGACAAAGTAGTGGAAGAATGCGTCGGGCGCGTCACTGTCACGCAGCAGGGCGAAACGGGTGAAGAGCCGCGCCACCGCGCCGGGCATCATGCGGTGTATCATCTCGGCAAGCCCCATCCCCGCGAGGGTGTTGGGGGTTATGATGGCTATCTGCGGTGTCATTGGTGGTAGGGATATTGGGGGAAGAATTATCGAAGCACTATTATCGAGGTACCAGAATATGGGGAGGGACTTGCGGACTGTGCAGCTTCCTTGGCGGCTTGCCTGTTTCCCGCAAGCGCAAAAGCCCGAGCCTCCCGCGCCGCCCTTTCAGCTCAGTTCACCACAAGCTGTGGGAAATAGCGGCGTAGCGTGTCCTCCGCGCGGCGGAGCTGTCCGGGCGTGTTCTCCTTTGTGCCTGAGAGCTTGTACTCCCAGCCAAGCGCCTCGTACTTGTGTACGCCGAGCGTGTGGTAAGGCAGCAGCTCCACCCGCTCTATCATCCTGTAATCCGCGAAACGCCGCCCCAGCGCGTGGAGGTCGTCCTCAAAGTCGCTCAGTCCCGGCACCAGCACATAGCGCAGCCAGAACGGGCGGCCGTTCTCCTCCAGCCACTCGGCGGTGGCCAGCGTGCGCGCGTTGGACAGCGAAGTGATGCGGCGGTGGCGCGTGTCGTCCATTTCTTTCACGTCAAGCAGCACGAGGTCGGTCTCACGCAGCAGCCGCTCCACGTGCGGGTTCCACACCCCGCCATTGCTGTCCACGCAGATGTGTATGCCTTCCTTGTGCAAAGCCTTGAAGAGCGGCAGCAGAGCCTCAGCCTGCAGGGTCGGCTCGCCGCCGGAGAAAGTCACGCCGCCGCGCTTTCCGAAGAAAGGCTTCATCGAGACGGCCTGCGAAAGGATGTGCGCGGGCGGTGTCGGGCGGCTCTCGCCGACGCGGTCAATGGTGTCGGGGTTGGCGCAGTACAGGCAGCGGAACGGGCAGCCTTGCAGGAAAACCACGTAGCGCAGTCCCGGACCGTCGTACGTACCCATTGACTCGTAACTGTGCACACGTATCAGTGCGGCGTTGTCGTCCATAGTGTTCAGGTTTTCGCCCCCGGCGGCGTTGCCGCGCGGGAAGTCTTGATAAAACAGTGCAAGAAAAACAAATGCGGGCGGCACGCGGAGAAAGCGCGCCGCCCGCACGGTTCGGTGTGTGGGAGTTAGCGGGCAACGGTACTTAGACGCGCTCTATGTACGCCACCACGTCACCCTTGGACACGTGCGCGCCCTGCTTGGCGGCAATCTCCACCAGCTTGCCGCCGAGGGCGGCGGGCACCTCCACTATCTGTCCGTGCGTGTTTTCAATGTAGCAAAAGAAGTCGCCCTCCTTGTACTCCTTGCCGATGAAGGGCTCGATGCTCTTCACGCACTCGCCGTCGCCGCCAATCTCCCAAAGCAGCGTGCCGCTCTCCGGAGCCACGATGGCGTCGGCTTTGGCGTGCTTGAAGGCTGCGGCCTCCTCGGCGGTCATGCCACTTGCGCCGGCCTTGTCCTTGGCAGCCTGCAGGTCGGCAAGGAAACGCTTCTTCGCCGCACCGCTCTTGTAGTCGCGGTACTGCGTCTCGTGCATGGCAAACTCGAAGAGTTCCTCGTCGTCCTCTCCGCGCTCCCAGCCGTTCTCCTCCATCTCCTTCTCAAAACGTGCGAGGTCGTCAGGATAGTAGCTCTGCGGGTCGGCGTCGGTAAACTCAAAGCCTTTTTCTTTCGCAAGTTCGACAATCTCGGGCGCGACAGGACCGGGGAGGCGTCCGCTCTTGCCGAGAATCATTCCCCAGATGGAGTTGTCCATCATCGAGTAGCGCGGCTTGCCCATCGACTCGGTGAGGAGGTTCATCAGCGCGATGTTCTTCACATACTGGGAGAAAGGCGTGACGAGAGGGGGATAGCCGACGCGCGGCCACACATACGCCACCTCGTCAAAAAGCTTCACCAGCAGCTCGTCCTCGCTGTACTCCGGCTCGCCCTTCGCCTTGCGGTTGTTGTTGATAGCCCCCATCACGCCGGTGAGGTCGGCCATCATGGAGCCCATCATGCCACCCGGCAGTCCGCAGCCAAGCAACAGCGAGCTCATCAGTTTGTTGGCGGGGTTCATGAAATAGCCGAGGAAGTCGTCAATGAACTCCTGCGTCAGTTTGCGTGCCTCCATGTACGCCTCCATATTGATTTCCGGCACGTCAAAGCCCGCGTGCTTCAGCATGCTCTGCACGGAAATTACGTCGGGATGCACCTTGCCCCACGACAGCGGCTCGATGGCCGTGTCTATCACGTCGGCACCGGCGCGGCACACCTCCAAGATGCTTGCCATCGAGAGACCCGGGCCGGAATGGCCGTGGTACTCAATGACCACCTCGGGGTGTTTGTCCTTTATCATCTTCGTCAGCTTGCCCAGCATGGCAGGCTGACCTATGCCCGCCATGTCCTTGAGGCAAATCTCCGGCGCGCCGGCGGCGATGAGCTGCTCGGCTATGCCGGCGTAATACTCCGCCGTGTGGATGGGAGAGTTGGTGATGCAGAGCGTCGCCTGCGGCGTCATCCCGCCCTCAATGGCGTACTTGATGGAGGGGATGATGTTGCGCACGTCGTTCAGCCCGCAGAAAATGCGCGTGATGTCAACGCCCTGCGCGTGCTTCACCTTGTACATCAGGCGGCGCACGTCGGCCGGCACGGGAAACATGCGCAGCGCGTTCAGTCCGCGGTCAAGCATATGGGTCTTGATGCCCGCCTCGTTGAAAGGCTTGGTGAAGGCGCGCACGGCCTTGTTGGGGTTTTCGCCGTAGAGGAGGTTCACCTGCTCAAAGGCGCCGCCGTTGGTCTCCACGCGGGCGAAGCATCCCATCTTTATTATTACGGGCGCGATGCGCTCCAGCTGGTCCTTGCGCGGCTGGAACTTACCGCTGCTCTGGAACATGTCGCGGTAGACGAGGCTGAACTGTATTTTACGCTTTGTCATGCTGTGTGTTGGTAGGGGTGAAATAAGCGTGCCGCACGCCCGCGCGACTTGGCGCGACGGGGTGTTTGCGCAAAAGCAAAACTTTTGTGCGGGCGGCGTGCGCTGCAAAAATACAAATTTATCGCCAATCGCCCGTCCGCCCGCCACGCAAGGCGGCGGGGCGCGGCGATGCGGGGAAGCGTCAGCGGAAACGCCCGGCAAACTGCGCGGGCGTGCCGTTGTACACGTTGATGTCCACGTCGCCCTTTATACCCGTCACGCGCCCGTACGGCGTAAGCTGCCAGTGGAGGAGGTGGACATAAGGCTTGTACTCGCCGTAGCGCGCTATCCACACCTCATACCCGCGCAGCTCGGACGGGGCGGAGGGGAAGTGGCGGTTGACAAACTGCTGGCTGAGGTAAAGCACAGGACGCTTGCCGCAGCCCGCCTCGACGGCACGCAGCCATACCAGCATCTCGCTGAAAAGCCGCTGCTCGCCGCCCAGACGCGCTATCTGTCCCTCGCTCGGCTCCACGTCAAGCACCGGGGACATGTCGCCCGCCTCCACCGCTGCCTTTGAGAGAAACCACGCCGCCTGCTCCTTTGCCCCGGAGAGCGTGCTATAGAAATGGTACGCCCCGGCGGCGATGCCGTGGCGGCGGGCGGCACGCATGTCGGCGGCGTAGTAGCGGTTAAGCACGGTTTTGCCCTGCGTACACTTCACATACACAAAGGATACGGGATAGTCCACCTTGCCCTGCACGCGGCGGTTGCCGCCGAGACCCGTTATGCGCAGCCGCGTCCAGTCTATGGCGTACTTTTTCTTTCCAATCTCGTGCTGGTAGCGGGAGATGTCTATACCATACACGCGGTTGGCTGTGTACACCATGCGCTCGCCGCGGAAAGAGCCGTTCCGCCATGTGCCGCAGCGCACGAAAGAGCCGCCGTTGACGGCGAAGCCGAAGCCGTGCCGCCGGCCGCCGCTCCACTCGCCGCAATAATAGCCGTCGGCGGCGGAGATGTGCAGACCGTTGCCCTCGGGCCGCATCCCCGTGCCGAAACCGCCACTGTACAGCCCCGTGCTGTCCGCGCGGGTGCCGCTCAGCAGCGAGTCGCCGCGCCACAGCCCCTCGTATGACGTGCCGTCGCAAAGGGTTAGTCTGCCCCACCCGTCGCGGCGCCGGCCGTCCTTGCTCTGTCCCTCGTACACTGCGCCGCCAGTCTCCATCCGCACACAGTGTGCGGGGGCGGGAAGCCGGACAAGCGAGCCGCCGCCGTCCTTGCGGGTGACAAGGTGTAACAACGCCTTGAGATCCTCGCGCCACCACACGTGCCAGCAGCGTGCCTTGTGCAGGAGGCGCGGCAGGGAGCGGGCGGGCGTGGACGTGCCGCGCACGGAGACGCCGCAGGGGTGTCCCAGGGCGTTTATCCATATGCCGCCCTCGGTGGCAGGGAGCGCAGTGTCTCTCCGGGTAAGAGTGGCGGGAAGCGGCGAGGCGGTTTTGCCGCCAAAATCGTTGAAAGCCAACAGGCGCGTGGCGGGCAGCAGTGTGCCGAAGCGCAGCACGGCAAGGTGCGCCGCCCCGGCGGGCAGCCGCCGGCTGTCAGCCTGCAACAGAAGAAGTCCGTCCCCCCCGCGCAGGGCAATGTGGGCGGGCAGCGTGTCGCAGCGGTAGCACGCGCTGTCAGCCGGGGCGCTCCACACAAGGCGGCACGCCGCGTGCAGGCGGGCGGCGGGCAGCGTGGGGCGCGAGGCGATGAGGCGCAGGCGGGCAAGCGTGCTGTCCGAGCCGTGCAGCTTCACGCGCAGCTGCTGGCGGAAAGCCATCACCTCGTTGTAGCCGTCGTCCACCACCGAGTGGGTGCGGGCGTAATAGTCCAGCTCGCGCAGGGTGAGGCTGTCGCGGCGGGCGGCGGCGGCAAGCACGGTGTCAAGACGCTGCAGGAGGGCGCGCGTCCGGTTGGCGGGCAGTGTGTCGGGGGCGTGGAAGAGGAGGGAGTCGGAGGTGGCGGCGTGGCCCGAGGCGGTGACAAAGGCCGCGCTGATGTCGGTCCGCGCGGCCACGCTGTCGGGAGAGAGCGCCGCCCGTGCCGGCGTGCCGGGCAGCGAGATGTAGAGCGTGTCGCCGGGCGCGGCGGCGAGGGCGTAACAGCTGGCGGCCTCGGCGCGGCACACGCCGCGCAGCAGAAGGCGGTGGCCGGTGGGGATGAGCACGTAGAGCGCGAAGGCCGCCACTGCTGCAAGCAGCAGCGCCGCGCCGGCGGCGGCGGCGAGTGCCTTGCGTCTTCGTTTTTTCTTTTCTGCGCTTTTCGGGGGCATAGTGTGCTGGGGTGTCTTTGTGTCGGTGTGTCGGTTCCTGCGGCAGGCGTGGCTACTGTGCGGCCGCACCGCACGCGCGTTTCGCCGCGAAAGTAGCAAAATCCCCGTCGCGGCGGCGTGCCGTTACGGGGATTTGCGCGTGCGCGTGTCGCCGTTTTCCCGTCTCTTCGCGGGGCGGGGACTTTTCCGGCGGTTCTTATCTCCCTGTCCCGCCCGTCTCGGCACCACCGCCCGACTTTGCGGCGCGGTCGGTGTTTTCAATGGTGCGGTCGGTTTTCTTCACCTGCGCCTTGAGCGAGCCGAAGCGGTATTGCAGCGTCACGCCGAAGCTGAGGCGGTTGACGTTGTTGCTGCTGTGCATGACAAGCTGCGCGGTTTGCTGCGTGCCGCTGAAAATGGTTCGCGGCTTGATGAAGTTGGAGGCCGAGAGGCGCACGCTGAGCCGCTCCTCGCGCAGGAAGTTTCGCGAGAGCGAGAGCGAGTAGAAATACCACCCCGAGGAGTTGGTCTGCAGGTCCACGTCCTTCGTGCCGCCGCCGCCGAAGAGCGAGGCGGTGAGTTTCCACGGCAGCTGCTGCTCAATCCCGCCGAAGAGGGAGGCGTGCCAGCCGTGGTTGTGGTCGCCCGTGGAGGGGCTGCGGTAGTCGGCGTGGAAGCCGCTCGCGTTGATGTTTATCTTCGACGTCTTGGCGAACGACCAGCTGAGGTACACGTCGGCGGAAAGCTCGCGCAGGTGTGTGTCCTGGTTGTAGGTGTTGTTGATGACGCCGTCCTTCACAAAGGCGTACTGCCCGAACATGTCGTTGGAGAAGAGGTAGGTGAGGGTGGCGTTGAACGAGAACTTCGCGCCGAAGTTGCTGTAGTTAAGCTCAATGTTGTGCGTGCGCTCGCTGTTGAGGGCGGGGTTCCCGTAGGAGATGCTCTCCGCCGCGTCGTGCTTCACATAGGGGTTGAGCGTGCTGATGCCGGGGCGACTGATGCGCAGGTTGTAGCCCGCGCGCAGCATCTGCGCGTCGCTCAGCGACCATCCCGCAGAGAGCGAGGGCACCCAGTCGCCTATGTTGGCGATGAAGGGTGTGCCGCCGCCGGCGGGGTAGGTGGCGCGCACGTGGTAGCGCTCGTAGCGCGAGCCGGCCTGCAGTGAGAATTTCTTCACTTTCAGCTCGTACTCCGCGTAGGCGGCCGCCACGCCGCTGCGGTGGCGGAAACGCTGCGAGTAGTCGGCGTTGGGGACGAAAGCCTCCTCCGTGCCCGAGGGACGGGTGAGGTCTTCACTGTTGCTGCGGTTGAGGCGGAAGATGTACTTCGCGCCCACCGAGAGGGTGTGCAGCTTGGCGAAAGGCGTGGTGAAGTCAGCCTGCACGGTGTGCTCGGTGCCGCGCTCGTCGTTGTCGGTGCGCAGGTCGAGCAGCGAGGGCGCGCCGCCGCGGAAGCCAGAGTAAGTGACATCGCGCTTCCCCCGCTGCGGAGCCATGTCGTAGCGGTAGGACAGCGTGAGGCGGCGGTCGGCGGCGAAAGTGTGCTGGTAGTCGGCGGCGGCCTGCACGCTGGTATAGCTGTCACGGCGGTGAGACGCGCCGTTGTAACCGTAGGTGAGCGTGCCGTCGGCGGCGTGCATATCGCTCACGCCGAGCGAGTTGGTTCGTCCGTTCCACCCCATGACACTGGCGGAGACAGAAAGCAGGTCCTTGTCCGAGAACTCGTAGCTCGCCTCCAGGTCGCCGTACTGGTGGCTGCCCTTCGTGCGTGCCTTTGTCCAGGCATTTTGCAGGTGGTTGGTGTCGTCGTGCAGGTACTCCACCTCGCTCTCGCCAATGTTGTCCTTTCCGTCAAAGGTGCCTGCGTTGTAGTTGAGCGAGAGGGTGAACTTTCCCGCCTGTGCCATGGCGAAGACTCCGCCGTTTACGCCGCTGTTGTAGGCCGTGAGGGTGGGCGTGAGCAGGTAGCCCTTGCTGCCGGTGTTTTCCGTCGTGACGATGTTGAGCACACCCGTCGTGCCCTCGGCGTCATACTTCGCCCCGGGGTTGGTGATGACTTCTATTTTCTTTACCGTGGCGGCGGGGTAGGTCTTGAAGATGAGCGAGGGGTTCTGCGTCATCATCTTGTTGGGCTTGCCGTTGACATACACCTTGAAGCCCGACTGCCCCTTCACCTTTATGTTGTCCTCGCCGTCCACGGTCACCATGGGCACCTTGCGCAGCATGTCAAGCAGCGTGCTGCCCGCCGCGTCGGGGTCGTCGGCCATGGAGTAGGTTATCTTGTCTATCTCGGCCCGCACGAGGGGCTTTGTGGCTGTCACCTCCGCCGTGCCGAGCGTGGAGGCCTCGTCTGCCTCGCGCGAGTAGAGCGTGCCGCAGTCGGCGCTGGGGTGCAGTGAGTCGAGGCAGACGCTTGCGTCCACGGGGCGGCGTCCCACCGAAAAGGCCTCAATGCGGTACGCGCCGGGCGCGGGGGCGGTCAGCTTGAAGCGTCCCTCACTGTCAGTGGTGACGGCGCGCACGGCCTTGCCGTCTGCGGCGGTGAGAAGCCGCACGGTGGCGTACACGTCGGGGGCTTTTGTGAGAGAGTCCAGCAGCGTGCCGGTCACCTCGTAGGCTGTCTGCGCGGAGGCTGACGACGCAACGGTCAAAAGGCACGCGGTGAGCAGTGTCTTCTTCATAGTTTGTTGTGTTGGGGGAAGGTGTAGCGTGTGGGCGGGGGAGGGTCTCCGCCGCCTCATGCCGCGTGCTTCCGGATGGTGCGGGCTCGCGGCGTACGGTACATAATAAAAATACCCCCCCCGATTTCGTTTGAAATGTGGGAGGGTGTCAATTGTGTTGTAGCGCGAGACAGGATTGAACTGTCGACCTCATGATTATGAATCATGCGCTCTAACCATCTGAGCTATCGCGCCGGCGTTTCCACGGGCAGCCCCGTTTCTCGTTTGCGGGTGCAAAGGTAGGGATATTTTCCGTACCGCCAAGCCATCGTGCTCTTTTTTTGCTCTTCCGGTTTCCGTCTTGCCCGGACTCAGGGGCGGACGAGGCAAAAAACCGGCAACCCGGGAAGCACAAACTCCATCGCGCGGAACGCGCCCTTTTCCACACCGTAAAAAAAAGGAAGGTGGCGACAGCATCCTGGGCATCCGCGCTTCTGCCACGCCCTATCTCGCGCCCGTCCTGGAGCCTGCCGGGGCTTCCACGCCCGCAGAAAACTGACCGCCGCAAGCGTTTTCCTTGCGGCATGGCGGCAAGCACGGAATTTCAGTTTGTAAGCAAAAGCCGCCAAAAACTGACATTTTGAAAAATCGAGGCAGATTTGAGCCATTTGCAAAACGCCCGAAAATGTATTATCTTTGTACTACAAGATAGGGACATCCCGCGAGGAATGTCCCTTTATTTTTGCCTGTATTGATTTTCAGCCACTTACGTGTCAAAACGCCTGCACTTGGCCCACGTGATAC
>CAVGTC010000095.1:0-11793 GCA_963632255.1 Lachnospiraceae bacterium
GGCTTCAAAAAGGGTGCACCGGGCCGCTACAGGCCGCCGACGCCGTTAAACTTTCCTAAAAGTTGCGCTTTTTTCGCGGCGGTGCGTTTTGACACTTTGCTTGAAATCTGCGGCAAAAAGTGTCATCGTGATTTTTCGGCACGCACTTTCCGTCTCCCGCCCTGCCGTCTCTGCAGGCGATGGGCAGGCGCGGAGTGCTTTCCGCCGCGTGTTTCGCCGAAACCACTTGAAAAATCGTGCTTTCTTTGTAGATTTGTACCCGTCGGCATACGCTGCCGGACAAATGCAACCTACAAAATTACTACGTGATGGAAAACTTTACCAGGATACTGGGACGCGCCGCCCTGCTTGCGGCGCTTTCCCTCTTCCCCTTTGCGGGGATGCGGGCGGCTGACGGTGACACGCCGGCCGAGACGGTGAAATTCACTGCGGCGCTGCCCGTGCTGAGGCTCACCATGCAGGACGACGTGCAGCGTTACATGCCCTACTCAAACGGCACGCTGCAGCTTACCGACACCGACGGCAGCGTGGTGTCGCTCAAGGCCAAGCTCAAGACGCGCGGAGCCACGGCGCAGCAGTACCTCATGAAGCCCTCGCTCACCATGAAGCTGCGCTCTGACGACTACTCGGCCTCGGTGGACAGCTCGCTGCTGGGCATACGCACCACGTCAAAGTACATACTCGACGCGATGGCCGTGGATGCCATCGCCATGCGCAACCGCGTGGGTATGGACATTTGGAACGACTTCTCGCCACTGCCCTACGATACGGAGTACAACGGGCGCAACGGCACGGAGGGGCGCTTCGTGGAAGTGTACCTCAACGGCGAGTACCTCGGCATCTACTGCCTCTCCGACCAAATCAACCGCCGCCTGCTCAACCTCAAGAAATACGACGACGAGAAACAGCTGGTGCGCGGCGTGCTTTACAAGAGCGGCACGGAGGACATTGAAAACCAAAACGACGTGGGGCACACCGACGACTGGCTGGCGTACACCATAGGGTGGCACAACGCGTGGGAGCTGAAAGAGCCGGACGAGGAGTACGCCTGCGAGGAGGCGTGGCAGCCCCTGATAGACGTCCACAAGCTCGCCGACGAGTACAAGTGGGACAAGGACGGCTACTACGCGCAGGTGAAGAAGTACTTCTACATTGACAACCTTGTCGACTACCAGCTCTTCCACATGGCGCTTTGCATCGTCGACAACTGGGGCAACAAGAATCATTTCTTCTCCGTGCGCAACATACAGAAGAACATTGACGACGCCGACCCCACGGAGGCGGCGCGCCGCAAGTTTGTCCTCACGCCCTGGGACCTTGACACCGACCTCGGCGGAGCGTACGACGGCACGATGTACGGCGGCAACTACAACGAGTGGCTGCCGGAGGACATGGTGAAAAACGGAGGCTTCTTCCCCTTCCCCGCCTGCCAGGCGCAGAGCGAGTACAAAGAGCTGATGCGCAAGCGCTGGGACGAGGTGAGGCGCACGGTTTTCCGCCCCGAACTGATAAACAAGCGTCTTGAGACCTACCGTGACCTTTTCCTCGGCAGCGGGGCGTGGGCGCGTATGACGGCGGCTTTCGAGGGGATGAGCGTGGGGCCCAAGCACGTGGACGACCTTGCCAAGGAGATTTCGCTCATTGAGGAGTGGTACGCCAAGCAGTACGCCGCAATGGACGCGTATTTCGGCACGACGGATGGCATCTCCGCGCCGCGCGTCTCCGCCGCAGCGGGACGCAAGGGCATTTACAGCGTGCAGGGCGTGCGCCTGTCCGCCGCCCCCGAAAAGGGTGTGTACATTGAGGACGGAGTGAAGCGCGTGAAGTAGCGCGTAGCTTCCCATAGAGATAAGGTAAGCCCCGGCGCGGTGTTCCTCTGCGCCGGGGCTTGCTGTGTCTGCGTGTGCCTCGGTGACTTGCGCTTCCGGCTCACGGCGTGGAAGCGCCGCGCCGGGGCGGCGTCAGAGGTTTGCCACGCGCATGATGTCGGCGAAGACGCCCGCCGCCGTCACGTCCGCCCCCGCGCCGTAGCCCTGTATCAGCATGGGGTACTCGCGGTAGCGCTCGGTGGTGAGCAGTATGATGTTGTTGGAGCCCTCAAGGTTGTAGAGCGGATGGCCGCACGCTATCTCGCGCAAGCCCGTGCTGCCCTTGCCGCCGCTCCACCGCGCCACGTAGCGCCAGCGTTTCCCCTCGCTCTCCAGCCGCCGCCGCTCGCGCTCGAAGCCGGCGTCAAGCTTCGGCAGCTCGTCCCAGAAAGCCTCCTCCGTCCCCTCGAAGAGACGGGCGGGGATGAAAAGCTCGCGCCGTATGTCGCCCTCCTCCGCGCGGTAGCCGCTCTCGCGGGCGAGGATGAGCAGCTTGCGTGCCACGTCCTTTCCCGAGAGGTCGATGCGCGGGTCGGGCTCGCTGTAGCCTTTCTCCTTTGCCAGCCTCACCGCCCGTGAGAGTGGCGTGTCCGCCGAGAGGGCGTTGAAGACGAAGTTGAGCGTGCCGCTCAGTACGGCCTCTATCGCCAGCACGCGGTCGCCCGAGCTGATGAGGTCCTCTATGGTGTGTATGATGGGCAGACCCGCGCCCACGTTGGTCTCGAAAAGATATTTCACCCCTTTCTCACGCGCCGTGCGCTTGAGGCTCGCGTACTCGTCGTAGGCGGACGCGGCGGCAATTTTGTTGGCCGCCACGATGTTGACGTTATGGCGCAGCAGACGGCCGTACTGCGCCGCCACCTCCGCGCTCGCCGTGCAGTCCACGAAGACGGAGTTGAAGATGTTCATCTCCTCAATCTCGCGCATCATGCGCTCCACGCCGCCCGCTCCGCCGCTTTCAAGCGCCTCACGGTAGCGCGAGGGGTCGATGCCGTCGCGTGAGAAGACGGCGCGGCGGCGTCCGCCCACGCCCACGATGTTGAGTTTCAGACCTCGTTCGCGGAAGAGCTTGTCACGCTGGGCGGCTATCTGTCCGAGCAAGCTGCCGCCCACGGTTCCCGTCCCGCAGATGAAAAGGTTGAGGTCCTCATGCTCGCTCAGGAAAAAACTGTCGTGCAGCACGTTAAGCGTCTTGCGAAGCTGCTGCCGCTCCACCACGAAGGAGAGGTTCATCTCCTGTCCGCCCATCGCCACTGCGCTGATGCTGATGCCGTTGCGCCCCAGCACGCTGAAAAGCTTGCCCGCGATGCCCGGCAGGTGGCGCATTCTCTCGCCCACCACCGCCACACTGGCAAGGCCCTCGTCAAGGCGGGCGGGGTTCATCGCCCCGTCGGCTATCTCGGCGGCGAACTCCTTGTCAAGCAGCCGGCAGGCGCGGGGCGCGTCGGCAGGCGTCATGCAGATGGAGGTGCTGGTCTCCGAGGAGTTCTGCGCCACCATGAAGACGCTTATGCCGCCCGCCGCCAGCGTGGCGAAGATGCGGCGGTTGACGCCTATCACGCCCACCATTGCCGGGCCGCTCACCGTCACCACGCTCGTCTCGCTCACCGACGAGATGCCTCTGATAGGGCGCTCGCTCTTCGCCGCGTCGCGCCGTATCACGCTGCCCGGCGCGTCGGGGCGGAATGTGTTGCGCACGTAGATGGGGATGTCTTTCTGGCAGACGGGGAAGATGGTGGGCGGGTACACCACCTTCGCGCCGAAGTTGCACAGCTCCATCGCCTCGGCGTACGACAGCTGGTCGATGGTGAAGGCGTTGGGGATGATGCGCGGGTCGGCCGTCATGAAGCCGTCCACGTCCGTCCATATCTCCAGTGCCTCCGCGCCGAGGGCGGCGGCAATGACGGCGGCGGTGTAGTCCGAGCCGCCGCGCCCCAGGTTGGTGGTGACACCCGTGCGCGTGTCCGAGGCGATGAAGCCGCCCGTCACCGCCACGCCGTCCAGTCCGGCGAAGGCGGCGGCGGTGAGGCGGTTGGTCTCGGCGAAGTCCACCACGTGCTTGCCGCCTTTCTTCTCCGTCTTGATGAAGCGGCGCGAGTCGAGGTGCGACGCGCCGTCCACCGCCGCCGCCACGATGAGCGACGAGAGCCGCTCGCCGTACGCCACGATGGCGTCGCGCGTCTTCTCCGTCACGTCCTGTATGAGGCACACGCCGTGCAGTATGCTGCGCAGTTCGCCCAGCAGCGTGTCAAGCTGCGCCAGCAGCGCGGCGCGGCGGGCGGCGGGCACGGTGTCCTCCGCCATGCGCGTGTGCCGTTGCGCCACCTCGTCCAGCAGCGCGGTGTACGACGCGTCGCCCGCCGCCGCCGTGGCGGTGAGCCGCAGCAGCTGGTCGGTCACGCCGCCCAGCGCGGACACCACCGCGATGACGGGGCGGCCGGACGCGGCTATTATTTTCTTTACGTTGGATATGCTCCCGGCGGTACCCACGGAGGTGCCGCCAAACTTGAGTACTTTCATCGTTGCGCCTGTGTTGCCGTTTCCCGCGGGGCGGCCCGCCCGGGCTTTCCCGCAGGGGAAACGCGCGTGTGTCGTGTTGTGTGGTCTTAGTCTGTTGCGGTTAGTCCCGGTCAGTCTTCTTCAAGCAGCCCTTTCTCCGCCATCTCGTTGAAGAGGCGTATGAGGGAGCGCCCCACCGCCCACGCGAGGTTGACGGGCACGGCGTTGCCAATCTGCCTGTATTGTGATGACATTGTGCCGGCAAACCGCCAGCTGTCGGGGAATGTCTGTATGCGGGCGTACTCGCGCACCGTGAGCGGGCGCGTCTCCAGCGGGTGGCAGCGTTCGGTCTGTTTCTGCGCGGGGGCGCAGGTGAGCGTCAGACTTGGCTCGTCCATCGCGAGCCGCCGCGCCATGCCCGTCTTTCCGCCCCCAAGGTTGTAGCTTCCTTTCATATAGGCTTTCGCCACCTCCTCGGGAAGGTCGCGCCAGTCGCCGCCCTCCGGCACAAGCTCCATCACGCGGCGTTTCTTCTCGGGGTATTTCTGTCCCGGTGAGGGCGGCACGTCGGTGTCGTACAGCCGCCCCTTTTGGAAAGCGTCGCGCAGCGTGCACACACTGTCGCACACGTCCGGCCACTTGAAGCGCACGTGCGGCGCGATGTCGTTGCGCACGGCCACGAGTATGAGGCGCTCGCGCTTTTGCGGTACTTCGTATTGTATGGCACGCAGCACGCGCGGCTCGACGAGGGTGTACCCAAGCTCGGCTATCACGCCGCGTATCGTCTCCATCGTCCGTCCGCCGTCGTGCGTAAGCAGTCCGCGCACGTTCTCGCCCAGGAAAACTTTGGGCTGCATCTCTTTCACGGCGCGTGCCAGCTCAAAGAAGAGCGTGCCGCGCGTCTCCTCGAAGCCCAGCCTCTTCCCCGCGTACGAGAAGGCTTGGCAGGGGAAGCCGCCTGAGAGGAAATCCACTTTCCCCCTGTACGGCGTGAAGTCAATGGCGTGTATGTCCCCCTCCACCACGTTCCACTCCGGGTGGTTGAGGCGCAGGGTGTCGCACGCGCTTTTGTCCATCTCGTTAAGCAGCACGTGGCGGAAACCCGCCAGCTCCATGCCGAGAGCCAGGCCGCCCCCGCCGGCGAAGAGTTCGGCGGAGGTGTATGTCCTTGCCGGCTTTACCGCCTTCTCCTCCTCCCAGCGGGAGGCACGCATCGCTTTTACCTCGGGAAGCGGGCACAGGTCGTCAAGGCGAAACACCCGTCTGCCCGCAGCGTCCGCCTGTGCGGGGTATGTGCCTTTCCGCACCCACGCGTCCACCGTGGCACGCGACACTCCCAGCAGGGTGGCAAGGTTGCTGGTGGAAATGGTTGTAGTTTCGTCCATCAGTGCTTTCCGGTTTCCGCCTTAAAGTTTCACGTTCGTCTTGGCGGGCTTTGACTCGTTTTGCAGGCGGTCGAGGGCTGTGACCACGTAGGTGTATTTCTCGCGCCCGTCCTTGTAGGGCAGCTTGAGCAGCGTGAGGGGTGTGATGTCAAGCAGGTGGGAGGCGTCGCGCGTGTCCACTTTCTCTCCCTTGCGGAAGCGGTAGACGGCGTAGTACTTCGCCTTGTCGGCCTCGCGTTTTGCCTTGGGCGGCGTCCAGTAGAGGTAGAGTCCGTCCTCCGTCCACGCCGTGCCCGTTTTGCGGGGCTTGCCCGGCGCCTTGCTGTCGATGAAGGGGAAGAGCGGCTGGAGGGCGGGCGTGCGGTGGTATCGCTGCTGCAGCAGCGTGGCGTAGTTGCCCTCGTTGCGCACGACGGCGGCGGAGTACCACAGGCACGAGCCTTGTATGCCGCGCAGCGAGCGCTGGAGGCGGAACTTCTCCTCCATCTGGTGGCGCGACGGGTCTTTGGGGTCGGCGGCGCGGACGGTGCGCTCCACGTCCTGGCCTATCACCAGCGGGCGTGCCCCCGCGAAGCGGCTCCACCACTGCACCAGTTCGGTGTAGTCGGCGCTTTTGTGGCCAATCTCCCAGTACAGCTGCGGCACGACGTAGTCAACCCAGCCTTTGCTTATCCAGTAAAGCACGTCGGCGTAGAGGTCGTCGTAGTTTTGCGTGCCGTTGGTTTTCGAGCCCGGGAGGCTCGTGCCGGGCTTCGCGTTGTGGTAGATGCCGAAGGGGCTCACGCCGAACTTCACCCACGGCTTCACGGCGCGTATGCTGTCGTGAAGCATCTCCATGAAGATGTTTACGTTGTAGCGGCGCCAGTCGCGTATGTCGGCGATGCCGTTGCGGTGGGCGGCGTAGGTGGCCTCGTCGGGGATGGACACGCCCGCGGCGGGGTAGGGGTAGAAGTAGTCGTCGATGTGCAGCCCGTCCACGTCGTAGCGTCGCACGATGTCGGCGGCTACGGAGCAGATGTAGCGGCGGTTTTCGTGCAGTCCGGGGTCGAAGAGCACGAGTCCGTCATACTCGAAGAACCTTTCGGGGTTTTTGGCGTAGGGGTGGGTGACCGCCAGCTCGCGCGTGCCTTTCGTCTTGGCGCGGAAGGGGTTTATCCACGCGTGCAGCTCCATGCCGCGCTTGTGGCACTCGTCCACCATCCATGCCAGCGGGTCCCAGTAGGGCGCCGGCGGCGTGCCCTGCCGCCCGGTGAGGTAGCGGCTCCACGGCTCGTAGGGCGATGCGTACATCGCGTCGGCCTCGCCGCGCACCTGGAAGATGACGGCGTTGACGCCGCACTTGTGCAGCACGTTGAGCTGGTTGCGCAGGTTGGACTGCATCTCGTCGCGCCCCATTCCCTGGAACTGCCCGTTTATCATCTGTATCCACGCGCCGCGGAACTCGCGCTTCGGGGGGATGTCGGTTAGTCCGTCGGCGCGGCACGCCGTGTGCGGCATTGCGAGGAGCAGCGCAAGGCATAGCAGCAGCTTCTTCATAGTGTCAGGGTTTGTGGTGGTGTGTGGTGGGTGTGTGAAAAGCCGGAAGGCTCCGGCGCGGGGCTTTGCGCGTCCGCGTCCGGAGCCTTTCCGCAGGTGAGGGGTCAGAAAGTGGCCGTGCCGAGGTTGCGGTCGACAAGTATGCCGTCCTTGTGGCGGAGCGTGTACTTGCCCGCTTTCTTGGCGCGGAACTTGATGACGAAGAGTTTGCCGTCGCCCTCGTCAAGCAGGAAGTTGTTGCCCCGGTTGACGAAGGTGGGCAGCAGCTCCTTTGTGCCGTCGGTGTGCAGGCGGTCGTAGGTGAGGTTCACCATGTCCTTCATGCCGATGAGTTCCGTGCCGGCGTACTCGAGTAGGTCGGTGCTGTACGGGAGGGCGAAGCTCAGGCCGTTGACGGCGTGCAGCCCCTTTCCGCTGACGGTCACGCGCAGCGTGTCGCCGGCGGCGAAGGCGGTTTTGTCGGGCGTGAGGACGAGGCTGCCCGCCACCTTGTCGGAGGACGGGTACACGCCGCCGTCAAGCTCGGTGGTGACGCAGGATATGTCGTAGGCGTCGATGAGTCCGTTGCCGTTGATGTCGCCGCTCTTCACGTAGTCGAAGTCGCTGTCGCCGCTGCGCAGTCCGGTGTAGTTCATGTACGAGGTGAGGTCGTTCTCGTCGATGCGCTTGTCATGGTTGATATCCCCTTGCAGGAAGCCCTCCGTGCCCTCCTTGCGGAAGACATACAGCTCGCGGCCGGAGGCGAAGTTTCCCACAGCTTTGTCGACGTGCAGCCGCACGTAGCGCGCCTCGGGCTCGCCCTCGAAGGCGAAGGTCTTTGCCGTGCCGTCCTGTGTCCACGCGAAAGGCGCGGGCTCGCTCCACTGCTGGCGGTCGGCGCTGTACTGCACCGTGCCGGCAAGCAGCGTGCCGTTGCCGGCGTCCTCGCGCGGCATGTACTCGAGGCGGTCGAGCTTGTTGACCGAACGGAGGTCGGCGGTGAGGTCGAATGGCACGGCCTCGCCCTTGCCCCACTTGGTGTGCCACTGGCTCTTCTCGTCAAAGTCGAATAGCTTGGTGACGGGCGTGCCCGGCTGGTCCTCGCAGGTGGCCGTGGCGCGTATGTCCTTCACCGCCCACTCCAGCGGGTTGGCTTTGGTGGTGGCGGTGAGCTCGGTCCATGGCGACTGCCCGTCCTTGTTGACGGCACGCACCTTGAGCGTGTACGCCGTCTCGGGCTGCAGCCCGTCAATGGCGAACGCGCCCTCGCGCAGGGTGGAGTAGAGCGTGCCCTGGTGCTCAATCTCGTAGTAGTCGGCGTTGGCTGCCTTGTCCCAGGAGGGCGTGAGGCTGAATGTGCCCGTGCCCTCGTCCGTGATGCGTGCGGCGGGTGCGGCGAGGCTGCCTGTGTGCGTGCGCTGGCGGTCGGGGGTGTCGAAGGCGAAGCCGCTTACGGTCACCTCCACGCCCTTCGCCGTCACGTCCGCCTTGGCGGTCTTCACCAGCAGCTGCGGGTTTTTCGTCACCTCAAAGTCCGCGGCCGGCGTGCCGGCGGTGGAGAAGCGGTTGAGGTTGGGGCGCGCGTTATAGTAGTACACGTTCTCGCCGTTTTCAAAGCCGGCCAGCGTCGCCGCCTCGCTGAGGCGCACGCTCTTTCCGCCCACTTTCGCGGAGACCTTCTTGGGCTTTGCGCTCACGTTGACGCGCAGCTCGGTCTCCTTTTCCGGCTCGAAGCCCGTGAAAGTGCCTGTGGTGGGGGAGACGGTGACGGTGAGCGTCTTGCCCTTCACCGCTGTGGTGACCGGCGTGCGCACGCATTTGCCGTTGAGGTAATCCGTCGTCTCGCCGTCGTCGTCATACTCCACGAAGGTGCAGCCTTTCGCGGCGTATATCTCGTAGGCACGCAGGCCGGCGCGTATCTGCGAAGGGTTGTTGTTGGGGTTTGCCATCGGAATGATGGCGTCGTCTTTCACGAAGAGCGGCAGTTTCCACAACGGCGCGTCAAAGTTGTTGATGACGCGTCCGCCCTCGTACGTGTCGCCCGTGTAGTAGTCCACCCAGCGCCCTGCGGGCAGGTAGATGCCGTCGCGTATGTCGTTGCCGTCCTTGTCGGCGTGCGTGTCCTTGTACACGGGCGCGACGAGGAAGCTCGGGCCGTACATGTACTGGTAGCGCGTTTCCTCGCCGAGGGTGTACGTGTCGGGGCTTTTGCTTTCAAGCATCATCGCCCTCACCATGGGCTTGCCGTCGACGGCCTGGCGGGCTATGGTGTAGGTGTAGGGCATCAGCTCGCTTTTCAGCTTGAGGTAGTTGCGGTTGATGCTTGTGGCGGGTTCGCCGAGTGCCTGCGGGTACTTCGGGTTGCTGCCCCAGCCGTCCATGTTAAGCTCCATGGGCGTGAAAGTCTTCCACTGGTACTCGCGCACGTTCACCGGCACGTTGCGTCCGCCGAAGATGCCGTCCACGTCCGAGGTGATGTTGGGCTGCCCGGAGAGTCCCGAGCCTATGAAGGTGGGTATGTGGAAGCGTATGTACTCCCAGTCGCCGCCCGTCTGGTCGCCGCTCCATATGCCCGCGTAGCGCTGCGTGCCGGCCCAGCCGTCAAGCGAAATGATGAAGGGGCGCGCCTTTGCGCCGTAGCGCGGCAGTGTCTCGCCCACGTCGGTCACGCCGTTCAGTCCGAAGGAGTACCCCGCGCCCACCCAGGCCACGTCGGTTTTCAGCACGCGCACGCCGGCGTCGCGCACCTCTTTCACTATGTCGCGCTGCAGCAGCGGCTCGATGCCCTCCTTGGGGTGGAGGTCGCTCTGTGTCCAGAGTCCCACCTGCACGCCTTTCGAGCGGGCGTAGTCGCCGAAAGCCTTGAGGTTTTGTATGTTGCCGTCAAGCGTGGAGTCCTGTCCGTACCCCGCGCCGTAGCCGTCGTTGGGGAGGAACCACCCGAGGGGCATGTCGGCCGCCGCGTAGCGGTCCACCGCCGCGCGGGCGGAGAACTGGTAGTTGCCTTTCTCGCCGTTGAGGCTTTCCTTCACGCCGCCGTTGTCCTTCTGGCTTTCCTTGTAGCGTTTCCCGTCCTCGTAGGGTATGCCGTCCTTGTCCTCCGTCCAGTAGTCGCGGTTGTAGGCGTTGAGGTGTCCCTCATAGAAGCCGAACTTGGGCAGCAGCACGGGGTTGCCCGTGAGCTGGTAGAAGTCGTTGAGCAGCTCGGCCGGCTCGCTGTCCACCATAAGGAATACGTCGAGGTAGTCCTCACTGTGTGACAGCAGCACCTTTCCCGGCTCCGTCGCGCCGAAGTCGTAGCGTCCGGGCTTGAAGGTGTGCCACATCACGCCGTAGCCCGCCGTGCTCCAGTAGAACGGGGTGGGGGAGGCCACGCCGCCGTCCACCCAGTTGTTGGTGTTTTCAATGGCGATGGCCTTGCCTTTGTGTGAGAAGCGCCCGTTTTGCACGCCGCCGCCGTAGAAATGCTCGCCGGGCGCGGCGGTGAGCGCGAGCGTCACGCCGTTTTTCTCAAACTTCACCGTGTCGGCGGTGGAGGTGACGGCTTTGCCCGTGCGCTTGTCCGTAAGGGTCATCACGCCGGTGCGGTTGTCAAAGCTGAGGGCGATGCGCTCGGTGGCGACGGTGGTGAGCGTGCCGTCCTCAGTCACGTTCAGTCCCGGCGCGGAACGGCGCGCCGAGGGTACGAGGATGTCGGCGGGCGGCGTGGCCTCGGGGTTGCGCACGGGACCGCCCTTGTCGTCGCGGAAAAGCCGCACGATGTTGGGACCGTAGAAGTCCAGTGTCAGCAGCAGTCCGTCGGCCTGGCGCAGCTCCACCGTGGAGGGGCCGGTCTTTACGGCTTTCGCCGCCGCGGCGGGCGCGGCGTGCTGTGCGGCCGAGGGGGGCGCGGGTGTCTGCGCCACCAGTGTCTGCGGGGCGAGTATGGTGCCGGCTACGGCCAGCGGCAGTGCCATTGCCAGCGCGCCGCGGCGTGCGGCGCGTATATATCCGGGTGTGTTCATCATTGTGGGTGTGTGTCTTTTTTGGGGGTGTCTATCCTTGTGTCGCAGGGGCGGCGTGTGTCTCCCCGCGCCGTTGCCCCGCCCAAAGGTACGCATTTATTTCCCATCGCGCTCCCTCCGCGCCGCGCGGGGGTGCATAATATGGCGTGCGGAGGGTGCGGCGCTGTGAAGTGCGGTGCGGGGAGGGTGGCATATAGGGTGGGGAAATAGGCGGGAAAAATGCCGTCTTTGCTTTTCCCCCAGGTGACACCCCGCAAAGCCGATGTGTAAGCAAAACGGCGCGAAAGTTGACAAAATGCCAAATCGCGCCGCCGCGGGAAAAGTGTAACTTTTAGGAAAGTTTAACGGTGGCGGCAGCCTGTAGCGGCCCGGTGCAGCCTTTTTGAAGTCAAGCCTGCACTTCGGTGACAAGATGCCGCGGTACTTTGAAGGCCAAGCCGCACTTCAGTGACCCGATACCACGGTACTCCGTGGGCCAAGTGCAGGCGTTTTGACTCGTAAGTGGCTGGAAATCAATACAGG
>CAVGTC010000096.1:0-11784 GCA_963632255.1 Lachnospiraceae bacterium
CCAAGTGCAGGCGTTTTGACTCGTAAGTGGCTGAAAATCAATACAGGCAAAAATATAGGGACATTCCTCGCGGGATGTCCCTATCTTGTAGTACAAAGATAATACATTTTCGGGCGTTTTGCAAATGGGCGAAAAAGGGCGCTAAAATACAAAATGTCAGTTTTTGCTGCGTTTTGCTTTCACCCTGATTTTTGCGGCATGCGCGGTTCTCTCTCATAAAAGCGCCTGAAAACTCCACTTTTCGCGCAATTCCGCGCGACAGACCCGCGACGGTTTCCGGCGGCGGCGGGGCGATGTGCCGGAGGAGGGGGAAATGTTAAAATCCGGTGCGGCGGCATGATCGTTTCCCACCCAAATTCAATGCAAAAAGCGCCACTTCCGCTGCTGTCTCCAACCTTCCCGCAAAGTCAGTGCGGACGGGCATTCTGGCGCGGCGGGCGTGTGTGGAAAACAATGTGGAAAGCCTGTGCCGGTGGGGCGGTTCTGAAATGTTAAAAATGGGTCGGGAAATGCTAATGTGGTGATTTGCAAGCGCAAAAGCCTTGCACGCCCCGCAGTTTTTCCTTACCTTTGCAGCCGTAAACCTCACGGAGAGAGAGGACGGACACCCCGCCGCGCCGTATATCAAAGGGCTTTGCGGACGTGTCCCACGGGTGGCGGCGACCTTGTTACGCGCCCCGCGCTCTCACCCCAACGGCGGCAGGTCTTCAAGGTTTCCGTTACCGCTTTTTTCAAGGAAAACCACCCCGCGTGCCACACAATATATATAATGTGTGTCCGCACGCCAACCAGCAGGCCTGCGGCTCCCGTCCCCCAGCATTGCTAAGCTGACGAAGAAGAAAGGGGAGGGACAGCCCGCGCCACACGCTCCCCGCCGGTCTCCGTGGCAAAAGACGACAGATGAAGTTAAAGAAAATCCTTTTTATCTTAGCAACACTTATCACAATCTCCACAGGCACTGCCGTGGCACAAAGCCAGGGCAAGGCCACCTACTATGGCAACAAGTTTCACGGCCGCCGCACGAGCGACGGCTCGGTGTACCACAAGGACAGCCTCACCTGCGCGCACCGCACGCTGCCTTTCGGCACGCTGCTGCGTGTGCGCAACCTTGCCAACAACCGCGAGGTGGTGGTGAAGGTGACCGACCGCGGTCCATTCCGCCGCGGCGGCATTGTCGACCTCTCCCTCGCCGCCGCAAAAGAGATAGGCATGGTGGCGCAAGGCGTGGTGCATGTCGAGGTGACCGAGGTGGGGCACGTCTCCGCACCGCAGTACGACGACGCCGCCCGCTCGCTTGCGGCCGCCGGCATACCGCAGCCCAAGTACATCGACCCCGCCACTGGCGAGTTCTACACCCTTGACGAGTGGAAGAGCCGCGGCGAGGCGGAGCAGAAACGCCGCATGGCGCAGGCCGCAAAGAAGCAACAGCCCCGCTATCGCGTGATGGGCGACAAGCTCACCGCGAAAAACATCAAGGTGAACGCGGTGAAGTAAGCCGCGGCTCCCTTTGCGGACGAGGTAACGGACACCAATCAAGACACAACATAAAGCCCGGCGGGCGTGCCAATTGCGGCACGCCCGCCGTTTTTCTGCCTTGCGGCACGCGTTTCCCGCCGCCGTTAAGTCCGCGCGGTGGCACCGGTGCCCGTTTGTCTTGCGGAAAACGTTACCTTTGCGCGAAATTCAGGGAAAAATGACGATACTCACATTCACGCTCATCCTGCTTCTGGCCGCTTACTGCGCCGGTCTGCTCGGCTCGTTGACGGGTCTGGGCGGCGGTGTGGTGGTGATACCCGTGCTCACGCTCGGCTTCGGGGTGGACTTCCATTACGCAGTGGGAGCCGCCCTCGTGGCGTCGATTGCCACCTCGAGCGGCTCGGGCAGCGCCTACGTCAAGGAGGGCATCACCAACATAAGGCTGGGGATGTTTCTCGAGATAGCCACCACCATAGGCGCGGTGTGCGGCGCGGCCGTGGCGGTTTACCTTGACAGCAACTTCATCGCCGTGGTGTACGGCTTCGTGCTGCTGCTCACCGCCGCTATGCAGCAGCGCAAGAAAAGCGACCACGCCGGCGTCATAGGATCGGAGACGGCGCGGCGGCTCAGGCTCTTCGGCGAATGGCCGCAGAAGGACGGCAGCGTGCGCAGTTACCAGCTGCGCAACGTGGGCGGCGGCTTCGGCGTGATGTACGTGGCAGGCGTGCTGTCCGGCGTGCTGGGCATCGGCTCAGGCGTGCTGAAGGTGCTGGCAATGGACTGCATAATGAAAGTGCCTTTCAAGGTGAGCACCACCACGTCCAACTTCATGATGGGCGTGACGGCCTGCGCCTCGGCCGTGGTGTACGTGCAGCGCGGCAACATAGAGCCAGGCATAGCCTGCCCCGTAATGATAGGCGTGCTTTTCGGCGCGCTGACGGGAGCACGCCTGCTCAAGACGCTTGACGTGCGCGTGCTGCGGCAAATATTCTGCGTGGCCATCACGCTCGTCGCGGTCAACATGATTTACCAGGGCTTCGCCGGGAAGTTCTGAACCGACACGCCTTATTATATATAAGGAGTGCGGCACAAAAGGGAAAAGACAATGCGGCAGAAACACGACATACAACAACTGATTGGCAACACGCTCCGCTGGGGCGTGTCGCTCGCGTGCCTCGTGGCTTTCATAGGCGGGGCGCTGTATCTGGTGAACCACGGCTCGGAGCCGATGAAGGACTACACCCACTTCAGTTACTCCGCCTCCCACCCCGAAAGCTACACCACGCTCGGGGGCATACTCGGCGGCCTGCTTTCGTTCAGCGCGGTGGGGTGGATACAGACGGGGGTGCTGGTGCTTATCCTCACGCCCATAGCCCGCGTCGCGCTTTCGCTGCTCGACTTCGTGAGCGAGCGCGACTGGCTCTACGCCGCCATCACCGCCCTTGTGCTTGCCGTCATCGCGTGCAACTCTTTTGAGGTTTTCTGACGCACCGTGCTGCCGCAGTGCGTGCTCGCGCCGCTTATCCGCAGTAGGGCGCGGCACAGTGTACGGGATCCGCAGCCGTGCTTTTCCGCCGTATAATGGCCTCCCTCCCCGCCGCCGTACGCCGGCGGAGACAATGTTGGGAAAGTACCGCTGCAAGTGAAAGCATGTTAACGCCCTGCCCGCACAAAGGCGGGGCTACTTGTGCATAATTGCGGCGGGAAGTACGCCTTTGTGTAACGATTTTGCAACTTTTCAGCCAAAAAGTTGCGCAAAAGGAAAATAAACGCTATTTTTGCCGACATCTGTACACTAAGCAGACTGTCCCCTACTTTTAGGAAACCTTAAACATCCACCGGAAACGTCGCGGGCGGCTTTTGCCGCTGGCGAGTTTGCCCTTTGTGCCAGCGCGTGCGCCATACAGTGCCGGCGGCGCGGCGGAGTGGTGGAGCGGCGCGGCATTTGTCACGCGGCGCGGCGAGAGGAAATTTTTTTAAACGAAGTGATATGAAGAAACAGAAACTGGCGCTCCTCGGTGCCGCCCTGCTGCTCAGCGCGGCGACGGCCTCGGCGCAGACGCGCGTGAAGGGCCGGGTGACCGACTCGCACGGCGACCCTGTGATGGGCGCAGCCATCCGCGTGGCCGGTACCAAGATAGTCACCACCACCGACGAGAACGGCAATTTCACCCTTTCCAATGTACCGGCCTCGGCCAAGCACCTCAACATCACGTACATCGGCATGCAGGCCGCCACGGCAAGCATCTCCGGCAACGTAAACGTGGTGCTGCGGGACAACGAGCTGGGCGAGGCCGTCGTGGTGGGCTACGGTACGGCAAAGAAGCTCGGCACGGTGGTAGGCTCCGTCAAGAAAGTGGGCGGCGAGGTGGTTGAGGGCAAGCCTGTCCTCAACGTGGCCGACGCCCTTCAGGGACAGGTGGCCGGTATGCAGGTGCTCAACAACTCGGGCGACGTGGGTAACGTGAACAACGTGTCCATCCAGATTCGCGGTGAGGGTTCGGTGAGCGCAAGCACCACCCCGCTCATCGTGGTGGACGGTACGCCCGTGGGCGTGAGCATGCTCTCTCTTATCAACAGCAACGACATCGAGAGCGTGACGACCCTCAAGGACGCCTCCGCGACGAGCATCTACGGCTCCCGTGCCGCCAACGGCGTGATTTACATCACCACCAAGCGCGGACGCGCAGGCGAGAAAACGCAGGTGACCGTCAGCCAGAAGATTGGCTGGAGCCAGTTGGCCAACTCCATCGCCAACCCCGCCTCCGCCGACGAGCTGCTCGACTTCCAGTTCCTCAACAACATCATCTCCCCCACCGAGTACACAAAGTACAAGGAGCACGGGGCCAACACCGACTGGCAGAAGTACGGCTTCGACAACGCCGCGCCCATGTACACCACCGAGGTGGGCATACGCGGCGGCAGCGAGCGCACGACATACTACATCTCCGGCTCTTACCTGAAGAAGAACGGACTTACGCAGTTCTCCAACATCAAGCGCACAACCCTGCGCACCAACATCGAGAGCAAGGTGAAGGACTGGCTCACCGTTGGCATCAACCAAGGCATATCCTACTCCGAGCGCCAGTATGACGGCTACACGCAGAACGGCAACAACAACATACGCTCGTTCACCACGGCCGTCTATATGATGCCGCGCTACTGGGACCCCTACGACCCCGAGTCGCAGGAGAAGCACGAGGTGTGGGGCATGGGCGACCTCGACTCGAAGTACTGCCTCCAGCAGCAGCCCCGAACAATGAAGGACATCGTGTACAACGGAAGCGGCTTCATACAGCTCAATCCGCTCAAGGGTCTCACCATCCGCTCGCAGCTGGGCCTTTACGCCACAGACACGCGCTCAAGCAAGCAGCTGCTTACCGACCTTGCCGAGGCGGACTACACGACGGGCAACCGCACGGAGTCGCACAGCCGCTCCTCCATGTGGACCATCACCAACACCATTGAGTACAAGTTCAACATAGGCAAGGACCACGCCATCACCGTCCTCGCCGGCCACGAGGGCATCAAGAGCGACTCAAACGCTTTCTCCGCCTCCGTCTCCGGCATACAGGACGACCGCCTCGCGCTGCTTTCCAACGGCACCACGCCCGAGGATCCCTCGCAGAGCGAGAGCAAGACGGAGTACCTCTCCTTCTTCGGCCGCGCCGACTACGCACTCAAGGACAAGTACTACGCCAACGTGACCGTGCGCTCGGACGCGTCCTCGCGCTTCGGTAAGGACAACCGCACGGCGGTCTTCGTCAGCGGCGGCCTTGCGTGGGACATCATAAAGGAAGACTTCATGCTCGCCTCGCGCTCCTGGCTCACCGACCTGCGCCTCTCCGCCAGCGTCGGCTCGACGGGTAACTCGGAGATTGGCAACTACGGATACCTCGCCCTCTCGGGCAGCGGACAGTACGGTGGCCAGCTCGCCTACGCCTACGCCCAGTTCCCCAACTCGAAGCTGGGATGGGAGAAGCAGATACAGGCCAACATCGGCGTGTCAGCCACTTTCTGCGGCAAGCTGCACCTCGATCTCAACCTCTACAACCGCAAGACGAAGAACATGCTCATGGGCATGCCTATCCCCCTCACCACAGGTATGAGCTCGCAGACGATGAACATCGGCGAGATGACCAACCGCGGTGTTGAGCTGGAGATTGGCTATGACATCTTGAAGACGCGTGATTGGTTCTTCAACTTCCACGCCACCTACGCATACAACACCAACAAGATTGACAAGCTCTTCTACGATCTTGACGAGTGGCCTATGAAGAGCTACCTGCTCTGCTACAAGGTGGGCAAGTCGCTCAACTTCTACATGCCTATCTTCGCCGGTGTCGACCGCAATGACGGAAAGCCCATGTGGTATAAGGTGGGCTACAACGGCAAGGCGGGCTACGACTACGACCCCGAGACGATGACCAAGGACGAGTCGCAGATTGACGACCTCTACCAGGACACGGGCAAGAAGCAGACCGCGCCGCACACGGGTGGCTTCGGCCTCACGCTGGCCTGGAAGGGTCTCACCCTGACGGCGGACTTCTCCTACGTCATCGGCAAGTACATCGTGGACAACACGCGCTTCTTCGCCACCTCGTACCAGAACGCCAGCGCAGGCTACAACGTCGACAAGGACTACATCTACCACCGTTGGATGAAGCCGGGCGACGAGGCTATCTATCCCGCCTACGGCGAGAACAGCCAGTTTGACACGCACCTGCTGGAGAACGCCTCCTTCATGCGTCTCAAGAACCTCTCGCTCTCCTACGACCTGCCCAAGGAGTGGATGCGCCGCACGAAGTTCATTGAGAACGTAAGGCTCAACTTCACCGGTCGCAACATCTTCACGGTTTCCCCGTTCAAGGGAGCCGACCCGGAGATTGGCACAAACATCTCGCTCTCCAACTTCCCCGCGACGCGTGACTTCACGCTCGGCGTGGAAGTGACGTTCTGACAATAGAGTAGCACACTGAAAAAGGAAAGACACATTATGAAAGTGAACAAGATAAAGAGTGTACTCTGCGTGGCGGCAGCCCTTGCGGCTTTCTCCTCCTGCGAGCTCGACCAGTATCCCGTGGGGACGCTGACCAGCGACCAGGCCTGGGACACCTTTGAAGGCGCGGAGCGCAATTACAACGGACTGCTTGTGACGCTGCGTGGCATGTCGGGGGGGGCTTACCAGTACATCTCCGACCTGCAGACCGACCTCTTCAACGAGCGCGTCACCTGCGCGGACTACAACACGTTGAACGAGTGGACTTTCACCAGCTCGCTATTTGACGGCGATGCCATCTGGTCGGGAAACTACTCGCTCATACTGTCGGCCAACGACATGCTGGAGCATCTTCCCAAGTTTATGACTTCGTCCGCCTCGCAGCTGCAGCTTGGCAAGTGCTACTACTATCGCGGCGCAGCCTATTTCTGCCGGGCTTACGCTTACACCAACATGCTGACGAAGTACTGCGGACGCTATGACGAGGCAACGGCAGCCACCGCGCCCGGTCTTCCCATCGTGGAGGCCGTGGACGCCACGGCGAAGCCCGCCCGCGCCACGATGGCGGCCACCTGCAAGTACATACAGGAGTGCCTTGACAGCGCAAAGGCCAACTTCAACAAGGGACTTCTCCTTGGTTATGACAACACCAGCGTAGGCAGTTCCGAGGTACACCAGCCGGGCTATGACGCGGCCGTGGCACTCAACGCCCGCTTCGCCATCAACACGAAGCAGTACGACCTTGCCATCTCCGAGGCGGAGTCCATCATCGACTCCTACCAGCTCACAAGCAAATCGGAGTTTGAGGATATGCTGCGCGTGGACGAGGGCAGCGAAATCATCTACGAGCCCATCCAGACGGAGGAGGAGCAGGGACAGTCGTGGGGCGTGTTTGTCGGCTACGACATCCGCAGCATGAAAGAGGAGGACGGAAGCTCGTACTACGACCTCTACGGCTTCGACCCCAGCTACCTTCCCACGAAGAACTTCATTGACCTCTTCACTTCGGATGACGTGCGCCGCGACCTCTATTTCGTCAACCCGTGGTTTGGCGGTACGTGGGACAGCGACTACCAGATTTCCGGACGCGGCGACGTACGCGACAGCGGACACGCTTTCTGGAAGTTTGCCGGCGGCAACGACAACATCCTGAAAGAGTCGCAGAAAGGCTACTACTACGCCTATCCTTATAATATGGCGAAGCCTTTCCGCAGTGCCGAGCTCTACCTCATCCTGACCGAGGCAAATCTTTTCAAGGCGCAGCCCAACGAGAAACAAGCGCGTTACTACCTTGAGCTGCTTCGCGCCAACCGCATGGACAATTACACCGTGGAGGGGGGCATCGAGGAGCTCAAGCAGGCGATGATGGACGAGTGGGCACGCGAGTTTGCTGGCGAGGGCTTCCGTTTCGACTGCCTCAAACGCTGGAACATGGGCTTTGAGCGCGAGCCGCAGATATTCAATGAGGTTATCCTCTCGGGCAATGCCGACGACCTTAAGATTTCGGCGGACAACTTCCGCTGGACGTGGGAAATCCCGCAGCAGGAGCGTCAGACCAACCCCAACATTGTTTCAAACTGGGGCGGGAAGTGACCCACTGCCTCCCTTAACAGACACAAAAGAAGCATACGATGAAAAATCTCTTTAAATACGCGGTGTGCCTCTTCGCCGTAGCGGCGGGGGCGGTGTCCTGCAACCATGAGACGGGTGACGACGACGCAAACGTGAGCTACCCGCAGACGCTCACCTTGGGCAACTGGGTGTCGGAAAGCACTTCCGACCTCACCAGTACCTATGTGGTGGGACTCTCCATCGGCGCGAAGGGCGACACTGTCTGCACGCTGGTGAAGAAAAACAACGAGACGGGCGTGTACAACAGCGCGACAAGCACCAACTGCACCTACAACCCCAAGACGGGTATGGTGAGCGTGGAGCTTGACAAGTCGCCCGAGCCGGCCGCCGGCCGCCCCGCCGGCGAGGTGTACATAGCATGGCAGCGCACTTTCGACTCGATGACCGTGCGCTACCGCACCTACACCACCAACCGCAACGGCAAGAGCTACACCGAGCGTGCCACTTTCCGCGGGCTTCCCTGCGCGGGTGTGCCCGTCAACGGCTCCGAGCTTTACAGCGCCGACGAGACGTGGGGCGTTTCGTTCAACTCCCGGGACAACCTCTGCGGCTTCATGATGGGTGAGGAGAGCGGTGACGGCATCTACGAGTTTGACTACTCCACGGGCAAGGGAACCATCACCGTCATTAACAACACGAAAGACCAGACTCCCACCGGCAAGGTGCTGACCCTCTCGGTCAACTCACTCAACCAGCTTGTGATGTCCGACGGTCAGGCCTCCAAAGAGTTGTTCCGTTGACATATCCGCTTTCCCTTTCGCCGCTCCTGCGGCGCGGGGAGGTGGCAAAAGAAAAAGTCGCCGTCCGGTTTTCCGGGCGGCGGCTCTTTTTATGCCTTGTCGGAAGCGGCGGCGGGGAAGCTGACAAAAGAAATCCGGCAACCGCACCCGTGTGCGGGGCGGTTGCCGGATTGGTTATGGCTTGTTTGCCTGTTTGGCGGTTGCGGGATGGAGAGTTGGCGCATTGGTCAGCCGGCGGTTGGGCTTGCTTCCGCATTGCCTGCGCCGCCCTCTCCGCGTGACCGGATTATTTCAGCACGCCGAGTTCCTTGCCCACCTTGATGAAGGCGGTCACGCACTTGTCGAGGTGCTCACGCTCGTGGCCGGCGGATATCTGCACACGGATGCGTGCCTGTCCCTTCGGCACTACGGGATAGTAGAAGCCCGTCACGTAGATGCCCTCGTCCTGCAGCTTCGCGGCGTACTCCTGCGACAGCTTCGCGTCGTAAAGCATCACGGCGCAAATGGCACTCTGCGTGGGCTTGATGTCAAAGCCCGCCGCCATCATCTTGTCGCGGAAGTAAGTGACGTTCTCCACCAACTTGTCGTGAATGTCGTTGCTCTCGCCCAGTATCTTGAACGTCTCGAGCGCGGCGCCTACGATGGCAGGAGCCACCGAGTTGGAGAAGAGGTACGGACGCGAGCGCTGGCGCAGCATCTCTATAATCTCCTTGCGTCCCGTGGTGAAGCCACCCATCGCGCCGCCGAAGGCCTTGCCCAGCGTGCCCGTGTAGATGTCCACGCGGCCGTACGTGCCGAAAAACTCGCTCACGCCGTGTCCCGTCTTGCCCACCACGCCGGCCGAGTGGCTCTCGTCCACCATCACCAGCGCGTCGTATTTCTCCGCCAGGTCGCATATCTTGTCTATGGGAGCCACGTTGCCATCCATGGAGAAGACACCGTCCGTCACGATGACGCGGAAGCGCTGCTCCTGCGCCGCCTGCAGCTGGCGCTCGAGATCCTCCATGTCAGCGTTGGCGTAGCGGTAGCGCTTCGCCTTGCAGAGGCGCACGCCGTCAATGATGGAGGCGTGGTTGAGCGCGTCTGAGATGATGGCGTCGTCGGCCGTGAGGAGCGGCTCGAAGACACCACCGTTTGCGTCAAAGCAAGCCGCGTAGAGAATGGTGTCCTCCGTGTGGAAGTAGTCGGAGATGGCGGCTTCGAGCTGCTTGTGTGTGTCCTGCGTGCCGCAGATGAAGCGTACGCTCGACATGCCGTAGCCGCGCTTGTCCATCATGTCCTTGGCGGCCTGCACGAGGCGCGGGTTGTTGGAGAGGCCGAGGTAGTTGTTGGCGCAGAAGTTAAGCACCTCTTTGCCCTTCACCTGTATGGCGGCCTGCTGCGGACCCTCAATCAGGCGCTCCTCCTTGTAGAGGCCTGCCTCGCGGATGTCCTTCAGCTCCTGCTGAAGGTGTTCTTGGAATTTTCCGTACATACTGAAACGTTTAGAAACTTTGCTGTCTTGAAAGTATATGCAAAGTAAGCGGTTTTTAGCGAGAAACGCCCGCCGTCCCCGCTCTAAAACCGCCGCGTGCGGGCGGCATGGCGCGAAAAGCGCGTCCGCCGCTTTTTTCCCGCCCCCGCGCCGCCCTTTGCGCGAGCTTTCCACTAACTTTGCGCAAAGTAAAAACGAACGTACACTTTTAGTAGCAAAATGAAAAATATACTGGTGATTGGAGCTACCGGGCAGATTGGCTCGGAACTCACCATGAAGCTCCGCGGCATTTACGGTGACTCCCACGTGGTTTGCGGTTACATCCCCAGCGCCGCCCCCAAGGGTGAGCTTGCCGAAAGTGGCCCGGCGGAGATATGCGACGTGACCAACGGCACGCAGATTGCCGAGGTTGTGGCAAAGCACGACGTGGACGCCATCTACAACCTCGCCGCCCTGCTCAGCGTAGTGGCCGAGGGCAAGCCCCAGCTTGCGTGGAAGATAGGCATTGACGGACTATGGAACGTGCTTGAGGTGGCCCGCCAGCACGGCTGCGCGGTCTTCACCCCCAGCAGCATAGGCTCTTTCGGTCCCGAAACCCCCGCCGATCACGTGCCGCAGGACACCATCCAGCGCCCACGCACCATCTACGGCGTGTCAAAGGTCACCACCGAGCTGCTTTCCGACTACTACCACCGCAAGTACGGCGTCGACACGCGTGCGGTGCGCTTCCCCGGACTCATCTCCTATGTCACCCCTCCGGGCGGCGGCACCACCGACTACGCCTGTGACATCTACTACTCCGCCGTGCGCGGCGAGAAGTTTGTCTGCCCCATTGGCAAGGGCACGTATATGGATATGATGTACATGCCCGATGCCCTCCGAGCCGCCGTCGAACTGATGGAGGCCGACCCTGCCCGTCTCGTCCACCGCAACGCTTTCAACATAGCCGCGATGAGCTTCGACCCCGAGGGTGTCTTCGCCGCCATCAAGAAGTACAAGCCCGGCTTTGAGATGGAGTACAACGTCGACCCGCTGAAGCAGGCTAACGCCGACTCCTGGCCCAACAGTCTTGACGACGTGTGCGCCCGTCAGGAGTGGGATTGGAAGCCCGAGTACGACCTCGACAGCATGACGCGCGATATGCTCGCAAAGCTGGAGAAGAAGCTCAAATAACAAGGTTCGCTCGTGCGCGTGGCGTTTACCGCCACGGGTACGCGTAATGCCGCCCTCGTTTCCCCGTAAAACTGGGGTTGCGGGTGGATGCGCGTTTTGCGAAGTGTAAGCAAAACGGGCGGAAAAGTGGCAAAGTGATTTTTCGGGCGGCGGAAGGTCCGTTTGCAAACGCCCGAAAATGCATTATCATTGTACTGCAAGATAGGGACATGCCGTGAGGCGTGTCCCTATCTTGCAGTACAAATATACAACATTTTTCCGCCGAAAGCAAGAAATGTTAAAACGCCCGC
>CAVGTC010000097.1:0-11683 GCA_963632255.1 Lachnospiraceae bacterium
CCAAGTGCAGGCGTTTTGACTCATAAGTGGCTGAAAATCAATACAGGCAAAAATAAAGGGACATTCCTCGCGGGATGTCCCTATCTTGTAGTACAAAGATAATACATTTTCGGGCGTTTTGCAAATGCGCCAAAACGGGCGGCTCTCTGCGCGATGCCGATTTTTTCACATTCTTTACCGGATTTGCCTCCGGTATTCGCGGTTCGGAAAAGCCGGCTTTCCGGCTCCGTGCGTCCGGGAAAAGCCGTGAGGGCTGTGCCGCCCGCCACGCGCGGCGGGCGTGGCACGTTTACTCGTCCTCGTCCGGCTGCTGCGGCGGGCGCTGCCCCTGCGGCATGCGCGGCCTCGCCGGACGCGGCATCATCTGCCGCTCAAGCTGGGAGACGCGCTCAATCTGCTCGTCGGTGAGGAACTTGGCGTACTCCTCGCGGTATTTCTTGCGTATCTCAAATGCCTCGCGGCTGCGTCCGCCGCGTCCCGGCATCCGCTTGCCGGACTTCACGCCGGACTTTTTGCCGGAGGCTTTGCAGCACTGCTTGGCGGCGGTGGAGTCGCAGCACTGCTTGTCCGCCTTCTTGCAGCATTTCGCGCCGTCCTGCTTGTCGCCGCCGCATCCTGTGCCCTCTGCGGGCGGGGGCAGAGTGTCGCCCTTCATCGCGGGCGCGCCCTTTCCGCACGCGCCGTCGGGACGGCCTTTCGGTCCGCCCTGCGGCCCCCGTTGCGGACCGAGTGCCCAAAGCTCCTTCTGGCACTGCGTGTAGGCGGTGACAAATTTCTCCGTTGTGGCGTTGTCAAGCGACAGTTCGGCCGCTATGCGGCGTGCCAGCGAGTCGGAGGTTTGCGTGCGGTCGGGGCACTGCCCGGGGGCGGGACGCCCGTTTGCGGCGTTTTCCTGCGCCGAGGCTGCCGTGCCGGCCGTGAGGGCGGCGGCGAGAAGCAGCGTGTGGATGAATTTTCCCATATCGGTAACGTTTGTGTGTGTTGGCGGCGGGGCGGCCGCGCTCATTTCGCACGGGATTTTTACCGCCCCAACCGAATATATGACTGACTGAAAGGCGAAAAGTAAAACGGGCGCGGCGCGTTTTTACGAAACTTAACGGTACGGTGCGGCGTACCTGTGCATTTAAAAGACTGAAAATGAGCTTCGGGGGGGGTAAAATGCCCCGGGCGGCATTGTGCGCCATTCCCGGTGTGGGGCGTATCGTCAAATATGTGGGTGAAAATGTTCCCCGCTTGGGCGAAAAGACGTATTTTTGTCCTGAAAAACTCCCTTGGAAAGGGGAATGAGAAATGAACGCTACTGACTTTCACGCCGTTGCGGTTTCCCTGTACGGGAAACGGGCGGGTAAAGGCATAAGGTAGAGGGACGGCTATGAAACCGGACGGTACGGCGGCTCCCCCTGCACACTCGGAAAGCCAGTCGCCATTGCAGCCGCAGGACGGGCGAGCGCCCGCTGCGGGGCGGCGGACTTTGCGGAGTGACATCACCGCCGGCGCGGGCGCAATAGCCGTGCCGGGAGGGGAGGGCGTATCCGCGCGCATCGCGGAGAGCCGCAGGGAAAAGTACGCCGACCCCACGTCGTGGTGTTATCTCCATCTGCACCACAGCAACGTGGAGCGTTTCGCCCGCGAGGTGGAGGAGGCGGGGATGCACCGCTGTTTCGTCCACCGCACCGTCACTTACCAGAAGCGTCCGCATGGCGTGAAGCGCGAGGAAAAGCCCACCGTCAGCGGACTTGTCTTTTTGCAGGGCGGCGCACGCACCCTCCAGCGCTACCTGCGCGACAGTTTCCCCCTTTACCACCTCACCAACGACCGCGCCACGGGACTTCCCGCCGTCATCCCCGACAGCCAAATGCAGCCTTTCATGCGTCTCTCGCTTGTCGAGCCCACACGCATACGCATCCTCGAAAAACCCGCCGGGCAGTACGCCAAGGGCAACGTGCGCCTGCGTGTGCTGACGGGGATCTTCGCAGGGCAGGAGGGCTACCTCGTGCGCATAAAGAAAGACCGCCGCCTTGTGGTGGACTTCGGCGGCATAGCCGTAGCCATAGGTGGGGTGCACAACGAGCAGTTTGAGGAGGTGAAAGGCATCGTGGAGGGGTAGGGCGTGTTGCCTTATTTACTTTGTGGAACAAGGGAGATTGCCCCCAATTAAACAAAAGCGTTTCCGTTAAGCGGGCGGGCAAAAGGCACGTTAAGGATTGCGCTTTGTCGCGGCGGGGAAACAAACTATCCGCAGGCAATTAAATTAAAGAAAAAACAAACCCAACGAGAATATGCGTGATTTCAAGGACATAAAGATAGCCGTCGCAGGCACAGGCTATGTGGGCCTGAGCATCGCGGTGCTGCTGTCGCAGCGCCACAAGGTGACGGCCGTGGATGTCATCCCTGAGAAGGTGGAGAAACTCAACAACAGGGTTTCGCCTATCCAGGACGATTACATAGAGAAATACCTGGCGGAGAAACCCCTCGACCTTACCGCCACGCTGGACGGCAGGGTGGCTTACGCCGATGCCGACTTTGTGGTGATAGCCGCGCCCACCAACTACGACCCCGTTAAAAACCACTTTGACACGAGTCATGTGGAGGAAGTGATAGACCTGGTGCTTGAGGTGAACCCCGGGGCGGTGATGGTGATAAAGTCCACCGTGCCGGTGGGCTACACCCGCAGCCTCTACTTGAAGTACGCCGCGAAAGGCGTGAAAGAGCTTAACCTGATTTTCTCTCCGGAGTTTCTGCGCGAGAGCAAGGCACTGTACGACAACCTCTATCCCTCGCGCGTCATCGTGGGCTGCCCAAAGGAGATGGCGGGGGAGGAGAACGTGGCGGAGAACGCCGCCATACGCAGACTGGCCGCCCCGGACCGGCTGGGACAGGCCGCCCGCACTTTCGCCCGCCTGCTTGTGGAGGGCTCGATGATACCCGACGAGCTCGACCCTGACGGCTCGCTCGCGTCCTGCGACGCCCCGCTTCCCGCAAAGGGAAAGGCGGACGGGCGGCGCGTCCTCTTTATGGGCGCGAAGGAGGCCGAGGCCGTGAAACTCTTTGCCAACACCTACCTCGCCCTGCGCGTGAGCTACTTCAACGAGCTTGACACCTACGCCGAAGTGAAGGGGCTTGACAGCCGCGCCATCATTGAGGGTGTGGGGCTTGACCCGCGCATCGGGCAGCACTACAACAACCCATCCTTCGGCTACGGCGGCTACTGCTTGCCAAAGGACACCAAGCAGCTCCTGGCCAACTACCGCGACGTGCCGCAAAACATGATGTCGGCCATTGTGGAGAGCAACCGCACGCGCAAGGACTACATCGCCGACGCGGTGCTGCGCAAGGCGGGCTACTACGCCGAAAACGGGCAGTGGAACGCCGGCAAGGAGCACGCCTGCGTGATAGGCGTGTACCGCCTCACGATGAAGTCCAACTCCGACAACTTCCGCCAGAGTGCCATACAGGGCATTATGAAGCGCGTCAAGGCCAAGGGGGCGGAGGTCATCGTTTACGAGCCCACGCTTGCGGACGGCACCACCTTCTTCGGCAGCCGGGTGGTGAACGACCTCGTCGTCTTCAAGGCGCAGAGCCGCGCCATCATCGCCAACCGCTTTGACGACTGTCTCGCGGACGTGGAGGAAAAGGTGTACACGCGCGATATCTTCCGCCGTGACTGACCATTGTTGTTTTCAGAAGAGGAGGAAAGATGTTACAGTATAATGTGAGCTTAGAGGGTAAGACAGTTCTTGTCACGGGTGCGGCCGGCTTTATCGGCAGCAACCTCGTGAAGCGGCTGCTTGGGGAGTTTCCCGGCATAAAGGTGATAGGCATAGACTGCCTGACCGACTACTATGACGTAAACATAAAGCACGGACGTTTGCGGGAGATAGATGCTCTCGCGGCAGCGCGGGGGGCGGACGGCGCAGAATGGCGGTTTGTCAAGGGCGACATCGCCGACAAGCCGGCACTTGACACGCTTTTCGAGGGCTCCAAAATAGATGTCGTCGTGAATCTCGCCGCGCAGGCGGGGGTCCGATACAGCATCACCAACCCCGATGCCTATATCCGCAGCAACATCATCGGCTTTTACAACATCCTTGAAGCCTGCCGTCACTACGGGGTGGAGCACCTTGTGTACGCCTCCTCGAGCAGTGTGTACGGCAGCAACGTGAAGGTGCCTTACTCGACGGACGACAAGGTGGACAACCCTGTCAGTCTCTACGCCGCGACGAAGAAGAGCAACGAACTGATGGCGCACGCCTACTCGAAGCTCTACGACATCCCTTCCACGGGCTTGCGTTTCTTCACCGTCTACGGACCGGCGGGACGTCCGGACATGGCGTACTTCGGCTTCACGGACAAATTGGTAAGGGGCGAAACCATAAGAATATTCAACTACGGCAACTGCAAGCGCGACTTCACCTACATCGACGACATAGTGGAGGGGGTTGTACGTGTCATGCGCCACGCCCCGGAGCGACGCACTGGCAGTGACGGACTGCCCGTCCCGCCGTACAAGGTGTACAACATAGGCAACAGCTCGCCGGAAAACCTCCTTGACTTCGTGACAATCCTTCAAGAGGAGCTTGTCCGCGCGGGTGTACTGCCAAGCGGCTACGACTTTGAGGCGCACAAGGAGCTTGTGCCCATGCAGCCGGGCGACGTGCCCGTGACCTACGCCGACACCGCGCCGCTTGAGGGCGATTTCGGCTTCCGCCCCGCCACCCCCTTGCGCGCAGGTTTGCGGAATTTCGCGGAGTGGTATAAGGGGGTCTATGGGTCGTAACTGCTGATGTTTGTCTAATATCTATAATGACTGAAATATGTGCGCAGCTTGTATTTCGCCTTTTGAAATAGAAGTGTGTCTTGTATAATGCTGCCGAATATTTTTTTACTGGGATGCCGGAAAGGAAAGTGTCAGACAATAAACGGATAGCGAGGAACACGCTTTTCCTGTATTTTAGGACTCTTCTGGTGATGCTTGTCACGCTCTATATGAGCAGGGTGGTGTTGCGCGTTCTGGGTGAGGTTGACTATGGCATATACAATTTGATAGGTGGCATTGTCGTTTTCTTCGGTTTTATGAATACGGCAATGTCCGCTGCTACGCAGCGGTACTTGAATTTTCACTTGGGACGCGGTGAACACGAGGAGGTGCGGAGGGTGTTCAGTATGAGTGTCATCACGCATTTGTTGTTTGTCGCAGGTGTGCTGGTGCTTGGCGAGACTGTGGGGCTGTGGTTTGTTGAGACGCAGTTGAACATACCGGCGGAACGTGCATTGGCGGCTTTTTGGGTATATCAGTTCTCTTTGGTTTGCTGTTGTGTCAATATAGTGCGCATACCGTACAATGCGGCGATTATTGCCTACGAAAGGATGGATTTCTATGCATACCTTAGTATCATAGAAGTGTTGCTAAAGCTTGGTGTGACGTATTTGTTGCTTGTTTCTCCCGTGGATGTATTGGCGTCCTACTCTTTTCTGATATTAGCAGTTGGTGCGGCGGTATTTTTAATGTATAAGGTCTATTGCAACCGGCATTTCCTCACTACAAAAGTATCATGGTTCTGGGACAAGGGATTGTTTTCGAGACTGGTGTCGTTTTCGGGGTGGAGCTTCTTCGGAAGTGTGGCTAACGTTTCGGTCAATCAGGGGCTGAGCATCCTTATGAATTTGTTTTTTGGTGTCACGCTGAATGCTGCTTTGGGGCTGGCGCATCAAATACAGGCTGCGTTGACTACTTTTATATCAAGTTTCCAAACAGCTTTCTCGCCGCAGATTGTGAAGTGTTATGCCGCAGGGGAAAGGGAGGCGTTTAGGGATTTGATATTCCGTTCGTCCAGGCTCTCTTATTGTTTGGTCTTTGTCTTCGCAATGCCGTTGATTGTCTGCATAAATCCGGTGCTTCAGTTATGGCTGGTGAAAGTCCCGGCGTATACGGCAAGCTTTTCCGTTATATATATAGTGTATTGTATGGCGGATGCTTTGTCCGGTCCCCTTTGGGTGTCCGTTCAGGCCACAGGGAATATAAAGAGGTATCAATTGGAAATATCATTGCTGATTCTGTTGAATTTGCCGCTTGCGTATCTTGTCCTGGTGGAGGGTTTTAGTCCGGTGGCAGCATTGAGTATCCGTGCCGGGATAAACGTGCTTTCCTATTTCTACCGTATAGTCTACCTGTCAAGGCGGATGTCTTTTCCCGGAGTGAAGTATATAGTGCAGGTCACACTTCCCATAGTGTTGATGACGCTTGTTTCGCTTCCTGTTTGTCTTTATATGCAAAAGTACACGACAAGCCTAAGTTTGTCAGTGGTGGTTTTTGTCATTTTAGTTTTGGTGAACCTTTTGCTTGTCATGTTGATGGGACTCAGAAAAAACGAAAGGAAAATGTTGACGGCATACATAAGAAGCAAGGTATAGGCTATGGCGAATATTTCAGGTGTGAAAGGCTGCTATGGCTGTGGTGTATGTTCGGCTTCATGTCCGAAGAAAATAATCTCGCTCCGGCTAAATGGCGAAGGGTTCTATGAGCCTTCCATTGCGGAGCCGGCAAGTTGTGTGGATTGCGGGATTTGTATAGACGTGTGTGCGTTTGATCATGCAGACAGGGCACTGACCGCAGATGAGATACATGTTAAATCGTGGGCGGCTTGGAGTAACGACGAGGCTGTGCGCAGGAAATGCTCGAGTGGCGGTGTCGGCTTTGAGATTGGAAGACAATTGATAGAGCATGGGTATATGGCTGTAGGGTGTCGTTATGACATCAAGGAGCAGCGTGCCGAACACTACATAGCAGCGACGGTGGAGGATTTCGTGCAGTCCGTCGGGAGCAAGTACATCCAAAGCTACACTGGTGACGCATTCATGCAAATCAAGCGTCGTGGCCAGAAATATCTTGTTACGGGTACGCCTTGCCAGATAGACTCTTTCCGCAGGATGATAAGGAAATTCCGTTGTGAGGAAAACTTCGTGCTTATGGATTTCTTCTGCCATTGTGTCCCCTCAATGCACGCGTGGAAAGCCTACATAAAGATGTTAGAGCCAATAATCGGAGAAGTGACCTACGCGTCGTGGCGCAACAAGTTTGAGTATGGCTGGCACGATTCCTGGCTGATGGGAATAGATGGCGAACATACCTCGAAACCAGTTGATTGGCACGATAGTTATAATCTGATTCTGAGGGGAAAAAAAACTTTCGTACAATCTCGCAGGTCGCAGGGCGACCTTTTCTACAAGCTTTTTCTTGGCGACTTGACCTTGGGACCGCAGTGCCAGAAGCAGTGTAAGTACAAGTATGACAAATCGTCGGCTGACATCCGTATAGGCGACCTTTGGGGCAAAACTTACAAGGGAGACGAAAAAGGCACAAGCGCGCTTGTCACCTTTACTGATAAAGGGAGGCGGATAGTGGAAGGGTTGGAAAATGTTACCCTTGTAGAGCATCCGCTGGACACCGTGGCTGAGGGACAGATGAGAACTAACGCGAAGGCGAGTCCGCTGCGGGGGCTTATTGTTCGTACCCTCGCCAAAAGGGGTACGATAGACACAAGTGCAAGGAAACTGATTGAGGCTGCGCTGGTACTCCGGCGTATGCAGCACTGTGTGTCCAATCCACGGAAAACTGCCGCCAATGCTGTAAAAAAGATTTTCAGATGACGGAAAGAAAGACCGCGTCAATTGTCACTATGCATTTCCCATGCAATTACGGCGCAGTGTTGCAGGCATATGCATTGTCGCATTATCTAAGGGATGAGGGGCTGGAAGTGCGGATTGTGGACTATGTGCCCGTGTATTTCAGGGAGAAGCTCAGTCTGTGGTATGTCGGAAACGAAAGATGCAGACACAATCCGCTACTCAGACTTGGCTATTATCTGCTGCGCATACCGCCGCGCGTAAGGGAAAGAATGTTGTTTTCCCAGTTCCGCTCCGGCGAGTTGGAAATGACCGAACCTTTGTCGCAGGAGGATTTGCTGCAAGGGGGAAAAGTGTCCTGCGATTATTATTTTTGCGGAAGTGACCAGATATGGAACGAAAAAAACGAAACGCTGGCAGACCCTGTGTATTTTCTCCAGTTTGCGGCTCCGGGGGCAAAACGTATATCTTACGCCGCAAGTGGCACTGTCGCTTGTCCTTTCAGCGAGAAAGTGCGGCAGACCGTCCTGCCATGGCTGAGTGAGTTTGATGCGATTTCAGTGCGCGAGGACACCATGCGGGACAACCTGCGGGCGGCTCTTGGTACGGATGTGCGGCATGTTTGTGACCCGGTGTTTCTTTTAGGCAAAAATGCGTGGAAGTCTCTTGCGGAAAAAGGCGGCGCAAAAGGAGTGGGGCATCCGTATATACTTGTATATGCCATTGGCAACGACCCCACGCCTTATGAAAGAGCCCGCGAACTTGGAGACAAGCTTTCCCTGCCGGTATATTCAATGGGGTTGGTGAGGAAGCCTGGTGTAAACAGAAATCTTAACTGCTCTCCATACAGGTTCTTGAAATTGTTTGAGGAGGCGCAATGTGTGGTCACAAACTCTTTCCATGGCTTTTCGTTTTCCCTTATATTCAATCGTCCTTTCTGGGTGTGCGACACCTCCATCGCCAATCATCGCCTGCGTTCGCTTCTGTCCAAAACGGGTACGGAAAGCCGCTTCCTAAGAAAGGGTGAGGCGTTTTCTTGCGACGACAAGATTGACTGGGACAGCGTGAACGACCGGCTTGTGGAATTTGTGGACAGCTCGAAGACTTTTATCAAGAATAGTATAAGCATATGAAAAGGGTATTGCATATAATGGGGGGGCTTAAGCGCGGTGGCTTGGAGACTTTCGTCATGAATATGTACCGGTCGCTTGACAGGGAGAAAATCCAATTTGACTTTCTTCTGACGCAGGAAACCTCAGGAGGGTATGAGGAGGAGGCTGTGGCTATGGGGGCAAACATTTATCGTGTACCCCCGCGCAACAAGGGTTACAGGGCGTACAGAAAGGCTTTGGAGGCTTTCTTTCGCAACCATCGTGGGTATATGGCTGTACATGAGCATGTGTCGTCGCTGACTTCTATTGAGCCTGTTTATTATGCAAAGAGATATGGCATACCTGTGCGTATACTGCATGCGCACAGCTCGTCGGTGGCGGACGGTGTGCGTTTGCATTGGCTGCATAGGGCTCTGCATTATATATACAAGCCTTTTGTGCACAGTTGGGCGACACATTATTGGGGATGCTCGGACAAGGCTTTGGACTGGGTGTACAAATACACGGGGGTGCGTTCAAAGGCAGTGATGATAAACAATGGTATAGACTGCCGTGAGTATGTATATAGTGAAAGGAAACGAGAAGAAGTAAGGAACGAACTGAATATTGCGCCCGGAGATTTCGTGATTGGTCATGTGGGGCGCTTCACCGAGGTGAAAAACCAGGCTTTCCTTTTGGACATCCTTGAGGAAATGCACAAAACGCAGTCCGGGGCGAAACTTTTGCTTGTGGGAGAGGGCTGTATGATGGCGGAAGTGAAAGCAAAAGCGAAAGCAAAAGGGCTGGCTGATGCTGTCATTTTTACCGGAGTGCGCTCTGATGTCGCACGGTTGCTGCAAGCGATGGATGTCTTTGTGATGCCGTCGTTGTTTGAGGGACTGCCTGTTTCCATGGTAGAGGCCCAGGCAGCGGGATTGCCCGTTGTGGCGTCTTCCGCAATCTCGCACGACTCCGATTTGACGGGGACAGTGCTTTTTAAGTCGATAGCGGAGCCTGCTGAGGCGTGGGCAGAGAGTGTCGTTGAGTGGCGTGAAAAGATAGGACGGACTGAAAACACGGGAAAAATCCAGGAAGCCGGGTTTGACTCGTCTACTACTGCCGCTTTCCTGTACAATGTCTATACGAAAGGGGTATGAAAACAGGGAAATACATCTTTGTTCTGGTCGCCTTGTGTGCCGCATACATTGTATTGTATAGTGTGGCGGACATAAAGGTTGAAAGACATACACTTACAGTAATGGGGGCGGTGGGGCTTTTCCAGTTCGCTGTATCGTTTCTGTCATGGAATGCGGCGGGTAAAAAGCTGATATCTCCTTATTTCATCTTCCTTTCTGTTTCGTATTTTTTCCTCTTCGGGCAAAGTTTGCTGTACCCGTTTGACTTGATATGCGAGGAAAGGGATTTGTATGAGACGTACTCGGTGGTGTATGGATTCTCTGTGGATGACATATACCGGGCGCAGCTGCAAACTCTGCTGATGTTGGGCGTTTTTCATATAGCGGGACTCCGTTCGGTGACAAAAAGCAGGAGACGGAGCGCGGGGGAAGTAAACGCGGATGTACGGAAGGACAACAGAATTTTGCGCATGAGAAATGCCGGGTGGCTGTTGTTCGTTGTGTCGTTTGTCCCGTTTGCGTACGACACCATTGCTGATATGTTACAGTCTATGACATACGGGTATGGTTCGTTGTATGGTACAAACATAAAGGTGGGGTGGGAGAATACCATCGCTTTTGTTGCGGCTTTGTTTGTGCCCTCTGTCATATGCCTTTTTATTGTGTATAAGGGCAACAAGCCGGTAAGGTCTTTCTTGACGCTGTTGTTGCTGTTGGTTGTGATTGCCATCCTTGTGACAGGAGGTCGTTCAAACGCCGTCATCCTTCTTTGCTTGTTGGCGGTGCTATACCAATACCTCGTCAAGCCATTCTCAAAGAAAATGTTGCTTGTCGGTGCGGTGGGCGGTTTCTTTTTCTTGCAGGTACTGGCATATATAGCGGAGACGCGCACATCCGCACATGGCTTCCCAGTGGATAAAACGGCGGTTACGGACAATGCGGCGGTGAGTGCGGTTGCCGAAATGGGATGGTCGCAGTTCTGCCTTATAGAGAGTATGCAGATTGTTCCGGAAAAGGAGAATTTCAGATATGGGAAGTCTTATTTGTACGCGCTCACGACGGTAGTTCCCAATATGGGGTTTTGGGAATACCATCCCGCGAAAAAGGAGGCCAACCTCGGTGAGTGGCTGACTGACACTTTGGGGACAACGTTCGGGACCGGGTTCTCGATGGCGGCGGAGGCATGGGTCAATTTGGGAGCTTTCGGTTTTCTGATATTCTACATTTGGGGAGCCGCGTTGGGGCGCTTGTTCGGACGCATTGATGATGTCGTGAAAACGGGGGATGTCGCGATGCTGGGCTTTCTGCTTATTGTGTTTTGGTTCTGTCTGAAAATCCCGAGGAATTCGTTTGTGAATGTAGTGCGTGCGGTGTTTTTCTATGCCTTGCCCGTATATTTGTATTGCAACAATTTCAAATTGGGGAGAAAGTGAAATGAGGGGAGGCGGCTTGTGTTTGGCGCGTGACCGATTTGCTTTCACATGTTCTGCCCTTTTCACGGGAGCGTACGGGCTGCCGTTTATGTATAACGCTTAGATTAGATGGGAAGGATGAGAATATTGTTTACGTCTGAGGCTGTGGTGGAGATTTGCGGCGGTGAGTACCACAAAACCAGCTTCCAGCCATTTATTGACAGGTACAGCCAGTTCGGCAAGGTGGTTTTTTGTTCGTACTGCAAGGTCGTGGGTAAAAGCGGGCAGTCAAAACTTGACACAAGCAATGTCGAGTTCCTCTTTTTGGAAAAGGAAACAAACCCGAGGACGATGCTTTCGGTGAGGCGGCTCAACAGGGAAAAACTGCGCAAGGCTGTTTCCGGTTGTGACATAGTTGTGT
>CAVGTC010000098.1:0-11673 GCA_963632255.1 Lachnospiraceae bacterium
TTTTGACTCGTAAGTGGCTGGAAATCAATACAGGCAAAAATAAAGGGACATTCCTCGCGGGATGTCCCTTTCTTGTAGTACAAAGATAATACATTTTCCGGCGGAATGCAAATGCGGCTTCGACGGGCGAAAATGACACTTTGCTCGATTTTTCGGCATTTTGCTTACACTCCGTTTTTTCACCTTGCCGCCGCATTCCGCTTCGCGGGCGGGCGGAATTGGGAGGACGGGGGATTTTTGAAGAGGGAAGGCTGCGGTTCGGCAATTCAAGCGGGCTTGATTGCGCTCACCTTGCACTATCTTTTTAGAAGACAGGCTGCGGTTCGGCAATTCAAGCGAGCTTGATTGCGCTCACCTTGCACTATCTTTTTAGAAGATAGGCTGCGGTTCGGCAATTCAAGCAAGCTTGATTGCGCTCACCTTGCACTATCTTTGCACCGGATATGCAAGAAAGATATGGCGCAGAAACTTGAACAGCATGCGGAGGGGGTGCAGCAACAGCAGCTCTCCAACTTGCAGGTGGCGGTGGCAAAGCTTGTCGAGCTGCCCGTCACCGACCTGGCCGAGCGTGTGCGCAACGAAATGCTGGACAACGCCGCGCTGGAGGAGGCGGACGGGCGCGACGGCGCGGACGACGCTGACGCGCCTTGTGAGGACTTCGGCCCGGACGCGGAAAACGCAGAAACGGACGGCGCGGACGGGCAGGACGGCACGCAGGACGAGGAGGAGCCGCGTCCCGAAACAGACGACGCTTACGGCGAATACGGTGACGAGGCGGACGCCTTGGGCGACTATCTCTCGGCGGACGACACGCCGGACTACCTGCTGCGCCGCGCGGAGAGCGAGAGCGACCGCCGCGAAGCGCCGCTGTCGGGCGGGATGTCGTTTTATGAGAGTCTCTGCGCGCAGATAGGCGAGCGCGACCTCACCGCGCACGAGCGCGAGGTGATGGAGTACATTGTGGGCTCGCTCGACGCGGACGGCTTCCTGCGCAAGGATGACGCAGCGCTGGCGGACGAGATGGCTATATACCGTGGCGTGGACACCACGCCGGAGGAGGTGGCACGCCTGGTAGGCGTGCTGCAGACTTTCGAGCCGCGCGGCGTGGGGGCGCGCACCCTGAGGGAGTGCATGCGCATACAGCTTTCCGACCCCGAGCGGCGCACGCGGTACACGCAGCTGGCGCTTGCCGTGGTGGACAAGTACTTCAAGGACTTCGCCGCGAAACGCTGGGACGAGGTGCGCCGCCGCCTCGGCGTGGACGAGGACACCTTCGCGGGCGTGCTGCGCGAGCTGACGCACGTCAATCCGTTGCCGGGCACGGCGCTCGGGGAGTCGGCTGCGGCCGCCGCGCCCGCCGTGGTGCCGGACTTCCACGTGGAGGTGCGGGCTGACGGCGAGGCGGTGGTGACGCTGGACAACGGCGACGTGCCCGAGCTGCGCGTGAGCCGCGCCTTCCGCGACAGCGTGGCGCAGTATGCCGCCCGCCGCGCGAAGCTGTCGCGCGAGCAGCGCGACGCGTATGTGTACGCGCGGCAGAAAGTGGAGGCAGCGCAGTCGTTCATCAACCTCCTCTCGCGGCGCAACCAGACGCTGCTTGCCGTGATGAGGGCCATCGTGCGCCTGCAGCGGCCTTTCTTTGACGAGGACGACGAGGATCTCCTGCGCCCGCTCGCGCTGAAGGACGTGGCGGCGCTGGCGGGGGTGGACATTTCCACCGCCTCGCGCGTGACGAGCAGCAAGTACGTGCAGACGCGCTACGGGCTGTACCCGCTCAAGTTTTTCTTCTCCTCGCAGTTCACCGCCAGCGACGGCGAGGAGCTTTCGGCACGCAAGGTGAAGGCCGCCCTGCGCGCGCTTATCGAGGGCGAGGACAAACGCCGCCCTTACTCCGACGACGCGCTGGCGGCGAAGCTGAAAGAGCAGGGCTTTGCCGTGGCGCGGCGCACGGTGGCGAAATACCGCGACGGGATGGGCTTCCCCACGGCGCGGCTGCGGCGCGGCGTGTGAGGGCTTTCAGGCGGATGCAACCCAATTTATAGAACCCACCGGAATGGAAACGTACAAGGACAGGAAAGGAAAGAATGGTGACGGCGGTGACGACCGCTTTGACGTGCCCTACGAGGAGGCGGCGCGCGACGAGCTGCGCGAGATAAATCCCGTGCGCGTGTGGCGGCGGGGGCGGCAGATATCGCTCATTGTGCTGACATCGCAGGTGGTGTCGGTGGTGTTCTCCCCGTTTTTCCTTCCCGTGATGGCATTTGTCGCGCTCTTCATATTCAGCTACCTCAGGCTGCTGCCGCTCACCACGAAGCTGGTGCTGACGCTCATAGTGTATTTCTTCACCGTGCTGCTGCCGCACATCACCATCTTTCTCTACCGCAAGCTGAACGGCTGGACGCGCCACCAGCTTGGGCGGCGCGAGCGGCGCTATGTGCCGTATGTGCTGAGCATCATCAGCTACTCTGCCCTGCTTTACCTGCTGTACGCCCTGCATATGCCGCGCTTCACGGAGGGCGTGATACTCGGCGCGCTGCTGATACAGGTTGTGTGCGCCGTGGTGAACGGCTGGGTGAAGATAAGCACGCACGCGGCGGCCTCGGGCGGCGTGGTGGGCGCGCTGCTGGCTTTCTCGCTCATTTTCTCTTTCGACCCCACGGGTTGGCTCTGCCTCACGGTGCTGTTGTGCGGCGTGGTGTGCAGCGCGCGCCTTGTGCTGCGCCAGCACAGTCTCTCCGAGCTTGGCTACGGTGTGCTGGTGGGGCTGGTGTGCGGTTTCGGCGGCATATTGCTGGCGTGACCGCGCGGCGCGACCCTCACAGGGAGGAGGTGCGTGTAAAGCGCAATGTCGTGAAACGCTGAAAGGGCGTGCCCGGCGGAATGTTCCGCTTGGCACGCCCTTTCTTTTTGGCTGTGAGTCCGCGCTGCGCGGCTTAGTGCAGCGAGTTGAGGCCCTTGCTGATGGCGTCGGTGGCTTTCTTCGAGGCTTTCTGCACGGCGGCGTTGGCCTTGTCGTTGGCTTTTTGCGCGGCGGCGTCGGCCTTGCTCTGCGCTTTCTCCTTGGCGGAGTTCACGGCGTTTTTGCCCGCGTTCTTGGCGGCGGATACGGCCTGCTCGCCGGCTGCCTTTGCGGCGGTCTTGGCTGCGGAGGCGTCGCTCTTCACGGCGCTGGCACCCTCAGCGGCGGTGCTCTTCGCGCTTTCCGGCAGGTTGGCCACTGCGCTGACAAGGCTCTGCACCGTCACCGTCGACGGGTCGGCGGACTTCAGCGCGTCGGCGTGCTTGTCGACGTACTCCTTTATCTTGGAGGCATAGGCTGCGGCCTCCTCGGTTTTGCCGGACTCTTTCAGCTCCTCAATCTTTTGCTGGATGGCGGCGTTTACCTCCTTCACCTTTGCGGGGTCGCTCTGCGCCTCCTGCAAAGCCTTTTCAAGCTCGGCGGTGGCTGCCTCCGCGTCACCTGCGGCCACTGCGGCTGCGGCGTCGCCTGCGGCTGCTGCGGTGGTGTCAACGGCGGCGGTGTCGGTGGCGGCACTGTCGGTCCCGGAGGGGGTGCTTGTGGTGTTGCCCCCGCAGGAAGCGAGAAGCATGGCGGCGGCAAACGCGCCGAGAATGGTTTTCTTTCTCATGTTTGTATCTTTTTGTCGGTTGTGTCTTGTGGGCGGTCGTACGGCGCGCGGGGCGTTTTACCCCTTGGCCTTGAAGGCGAGCGCGTACATGCGCACCTGTTTCACCATGGCCAGCAGTCCGTTGGAGCGGGTGGGGGAGAGGTGCTCGTTGAGTCCTATGCGCTCTATGAAGTAGAGTTTCGCGTCAAGAATCTCCTGCGGCGTGTGGTGGTTCACCACGCGCAGAAGCAGCGTCACGATGCCTTTCACGATGAGCGCGTCGCTCTCCGCGCGGAAGTCCAACACGCCGTCCTTGCAGTCGCACGCCAGCCACACGCGGCTCTGGCATCCGTCGATGAGGTTCTGCTCCGTCTTGTCAGACGCGGGCAGGGGCGGCTGTTCCTCGCCAAGGTCAATAAGCAGCTGGTAGCGGTCCATCCAGTCGTCAAGGGCGCAAAAGTCCTCTATAATCTCGTCCTGTGCTTCGTCTATGGTCATTGGTGTTGCGCTTATGGGAGTATGTCTGAGTGTGTCGTGCGCTTTTGTGCTTGCTGTATGCTCTTTGCGCGTCGCGCTTTGTTGTCGGCTCTCCGCTTTTGCGGGTCAGAAGCCACCCTCGGAGAGGAACTGCAGCAGGGTCTGTCCCACGCCGCGCAGCGTCTCCTTTGAGATGTTGTCGGGCGTGTCGGCGGTGGTGTGCCATGTGCGGCCGAAAGAGTACTCGCCCTCCACGCACGGTATGATGTCAATGGTGGGGATGCCTGCAATTTCGTTTAGGCAAACGTGGTCGTCCTGCGCCCATCCGCCCTCTTGTTGCTGGAAGAGCGAAGCCGCGCCGGCACGCTGGGCGCTGTCCCACACGCGTGCCACGATGTCGCGGGCGTAGCGCAGGGAGTTGCCCTCGTAGCAGAACCGCGCGTCCTGCCCGCCCACCATGTCAAGCAGTATGCCGAACTGTGCCGTGTAGCCCGCCTTGTGCGGATTTTCGCACCAGTGGCGCGAGCCGAGACACCAGTCCGTGCCGTCGCCGGGGTCTTTGTCCGATGCCCAGTAGGGCGTGCCGTAGTCCTCGGAGTCGAAGCAGATGAAGTCAATGCCCACCTCGGGCTTCTGTTCGCTGAGGTGCCGCGCCACTTCTATCAGCACCGCCACGCCACTCGCGCCGTCGTTGGCCGCCATCACGGCTGTGTGGTGCTTTGCGCTGTCGGGGTCGGCGTCGGCCCAGGGGCGGCTCTCCCAGTGCGTGCAGAGCACGATGCGGTTGGTGAGTTCGGGGCGGTAGGCGGCGATGATGTTGCGCGAGTGCAGCGTCTTGCCGTCCCACGCGGTGAGGTCGGCGCGCTGCTGCTCCACCGCCAGGCCGTACTGCGCGAAGCGCCGCGCGATGTAGTCGGCGCAGGCGGCGTGCGCGTCGCTGTTGGGCACGCGCGGACCGAAGTCGCACTGCGCCACCACGTCGGCATAGGCCGAGTCAGCGTCAAAGCGCACTTGCGTGACGGCCACCATGTCGCTTGCCACGCCCTCCGGCACGGCCGCGCTGCGGCTTTTGCAGCCCGCGAGAGTGAGCGCGAGGGAGGCTAATAACATTATGTGTCTCATGGGGAATGATTGTCGTGAGGCGGCGCGGCGTGCCGCTGCGGGAGCGGGAGTATTTTCCGGCGGCAAAGTTAGGCATAACGCCCGTAAAAGTCAGGCATGCGTGTACTCTCCGCGCTGCTGCACCTGGCGCATCACGCGCAGGAAGTTTCCGCCCCACACCTTTTCAAGGTCGTCGCGCGTCAGGCCCTCGGCAAGGAGGCGGCGCGTGAGGTTGATGAGCTCGGAGGCACAGGCGCAGCCGCGTATGCCGCCGTCGCCGTCAAAGTCGGTGCCGACGCCCACGTGGTCGATGCCCGCCACGTCCGCCATATGCAGCAGGTGGCGCACCGCGTCGTCTATCGTCGCCCCGTCCGGCGTTTCGCTCCCAAGGCGCAGGAAGCCGTGGTAGAGCGTCACCTGCGCCACGCCGCCCGCTTTTGCGAGGGCGCGCAGCTGGTCGTCGGTGAGGTTGCGCGGGTGGTTGCAGAGAGCGCGGGCGGAGGCGTGCGAGCAGACGATGGGCGTGTCACTCGCCTCCAGCGCGTCGTAGAAGGAGCTTTCCGCCGCGTGGCTGAGGTCCACCATCACGCCGCAGCGGTTCATCTCCGCCACCACCTCGCGTCCAAAGGCACTCAGGCCGCCGTGTTCGGCGGCGGAGCGGCGCGCGGAGTCGCATATGTCGTTGTCTCCGTTGTGGCAGAGCGTGATGTAAACCACGCCCTTTTCCTTGAAGTGGCGCACGTTGGCGGTGTCGCGCCCCAGGGCGTAGCCGTTTTCTATGCCCGGCATGACGGAGCGCAGTCCAAGCCGCTTGTTGCGCAGCAGGTCGTCCGGCGTGTAGGCCATCGCCGCGCCGGGAGCCTCGTCAACGCGGCGCTTTATCTCGTCGAGTATGGCGTCGGCCGTGCGCGTGGCGGCGTGCAGCGCCTCATCCGTACGCACGCCCTGCGGCAGGTAGGCCACCATAATGGACGCGTCAAGGTGTCCCTCCGCCATCTTGTGGAAGTCGACAAGCAGCTGCGGGTCGCGGCGCGTGAGGTAGACGCCCTTGCCGAAAAACATCGGCGTGTCGCAGTGGGAGTCGAGCGTCAGCACCTCTCGGTGTATCTCCTTTGCGCGGCGGAACGATTCAGCCTCGCCCACGAAATGGCGGAAGAGGGGCATCATGTCCGTGTCGCCGCCTTGGAGGAAGCATTCCGGGTGCCACTGCACGCCCAGGATGCTTTTCATCTCCGTGCTTTCCATCGCCTCCACCACGCCGTCCGCCGAGCGTGCCGTCACGCGGAAGCGCGGACCGGGTTCGCCCACGGCCTGGTGGTGGAAGGAGTTGACGGCGAAACGCGTGCCGAGGAGTTTTTCCACGAGCGAGCCTTTCTCAGTCGTGACGAAGTGCGTGGCTGTGTGGCGCGGCGCGTCCTGTGAGTGCTTGACGAGGGGGGCGTCGGGCATCGCCGTGCCGAGGTCCTGCAGCACCGTCCCGCCGAGCGCGGCGGCCAGCAGCTGTATGCCGCGGCAGATGCCCAGCATGGGCAGCTGGCGGTCGTAGGCGAGTCGCGCGAGACCCAGCTCGAAGCGGTCGCGCTCGCTGTTGATGCCGTGCAGGGCGGGGACGGGGTCCTCGCCGGTGTAGAGCGGATTGATGTCCGCCCCGCCCGAGAGCAGCAGTCCGTCCAGCCGGTCAAGCAGCGCGGCAGTCGCTGCGTCGCACTGCGGGCGCGGCGGTATCACCACCGCCAGTCCGCCCGCCGCTTCCACCGAGCGGAAGTAGCCGGGAAGCAGCTTGAGCGTGCCGTCGTCGTAGTTGCCCGTTATGCCGATGAGCGGCCTCCCGCCCGTGTCGGGGCGGGAGGCGCAGAGGCTGTCGTAGTCTGTGGTAGGGGAGTAGTCCATCTTTCTTGCTTTCGCACGGGTGTGCGGTCACGCTTTCCGCGCTTGCCGACGCGTTTCCCGCTTTTTGCTTCCGCACGCGGCGTGCTTTGTGCCGAGTATGTCGGGCGGTGTGTCCCGTGTGGCACGCGGCGTATCATGCGCGTCGCACGCGGCGCGTTATCCCTCGTGGCCGGGCCCTTTCGGAAACCAGCCCTTCCGCACGCGCTTGCGCTGCTCGAAGAGCTCGAGTATGCTCCAAAGCGAGGAGAAGCCCGCCACGCCGAGCACGGCGCTTGCGGGCGTGTTGTCAACAAAGAGCGCGGCGGTGACGCAGCCGGCTCCCGCGAGGAGGAATACCCACCAGGGGCGCGTGCCGAAATAGTACTCGGTTTTTACCACGACCGGGTGGAACACCCCTATGATGAGGAAAGTGGCCAGGCCGATGAGCGGTCCGTCAATGTGCATGGCTTGTGGCAGGTTGTTGTACCCCGTCCTTACGCCTTAGGGGCGAAAGTCGGTGTTGACGGGCACGGTGCGGCAGATGCTCTGCTCGAGGGAGATGAGCGTCTCGGTGGAGATTACGCCGGAGATTTCCTGGATGTGGTTGTTGAGCAAGTCCATAAGGTGCTCGTTGTCGCGGGAGTAGAGCTTCACAAGCATGGTGTAGGGACCGGTGGTGAAGTGGCACTCGACAATTTCGGGTATCTTGTCAAGCTCCTCGGCCACGCGCTTGTACATGGAGCCGCGCTCCAGCTTGATGCCGATGAAGGTGCAGGTGTTGTAGCCTATGGCCTTGGGGTACACGTAGTAGCCCGAGCCGGTTATTACGCCCGCCTCGGCGAGTCGCAGTACGCGCTGGTGTACGGCGGCGCGGGACACGTTGCAGTCGGTGGCCACTTCCTTGAAGGGCACGCGGGCGTTGACGGAGATGCTTTTGAGGATTTTCAGATCCAGCTGGTCGACAGTCTTGCTCATTGGTTTCTTTTTTCTTGGTGTTGTATAAGGTTTGTCTTTCCGCGGTCGCGCCCCGTGTCGGGCGGGTGTCCGCCGCTGTCGCGCGGGTGTTCCGCAAAAAGGGGCGGGGCGTGACTATGTGTAAGCAAAGGTAAGGAATATTTGTTCAAACTTACCTCCGAATGCGGGCGAAAGTAAATTTTTGTCCCTTTCTTATGTCAATATGTCATTATCCGCGGCAAAAGCGTAACCGCAACGGGATGCCGCCGCGAGTGCTGAAAGCCGGAAAAAGGGAGGAGCGGAGAAGGAATGGTTTGCGACGGGCGGGGGCAGCGGCGGGGTGGCGGTGCGGCTTACGTCGGCGGGTTGTGGCCAAGGCACTTGCCGGCGGGCAAAAAGAAAGCCGGCACGGCGTCCTTGCGGGGCGCGTGCCGGCTTTGGTGCGTATGTCGGGGCGGCGGTTGCGTTAAGCGTGCGCCGCCCGCTGTGGCTTATATTAGAGCTGCGGGCCTGCGGCTACGAGAGCCTTGCCTGCCTCGTTGCCCTGGTACTTCACGAAGTTCTTGATGAAGCGTGCGGCGAGGTCCTTTGCCTTCTCCTCCCACTTGCAGGAGCAGTCGTAGGTGTCGCGCGGGTCGAGGATGTGGCTGTCCACGCCGGGGAGCTCCGTGGGGACAACGAAGTTGAAGAACGGGATGGTCTTCGTCGGAGCCTTGTCAATGCTGCCGTCGAGGATGGCATCGATGATGCCGCGCGTGTCGCGGATGGAGATGCGCTTGCCCGTGCCGTTCCAGCCGGTGTTGACGAGGTAAGCCTTTGCGCCGTTCTTCTCCATCTTCTTCACCAGCTCCTGAGCGTACTTCGTCGGGTGCAGCTCGAGGAAAGCCTGGCCGAAGCAGGCGGAGAACGTCGGAGTGGGCTCCGTGATGCCGCGCTCGGTGCCTGCGAGCTTTGCGGTGAAGCCGGAGAGGAAGTAGTACTGTGCCTGCTCGGAGGAGAGGATGGACACGGGGGGCAGCACGCCGAAGGCGTCAGCGGAGAGGAAGATAACCTGCTTTGCGGCGGGACCCTTGCTGACGGGCTTCACGATGTTGGTGATGTGGTTGATGGGGTAGCTTACGCGGGTGTTCTCCGTCACGCTCTTGTCGGCGAAGTCAATCTTGCCGTTTGCGTCCACGGTCACGTTCTCCAGCAGCGCGTCGCGGCGGATGGCGTTGTAGATGTCCGGCTCGCTCTCCTTGTCAAGGTTGATGACCTTTGCGTAGCAGCCGCCCTCGTAGTTGAAGACGCCCTCGTCGTCCCATCCGTGCTCGTCGTCGCCGATGAGCTTGCGCTTCGGGTCGGTGGAAAGGGTAGTCTTGCCCGTGCCGGAGAGGCCGAAGAAGATGGCCGTGCTGGTCTCGTCCATGTTGGTGTTGGCCGAGCAGTGCATGGAGGCAATGCCGCGGAGCGGGTTGTAGTAGTTCATCATAGAGAACATACCCTTCTTCATCTCGCCGCCGTACCAGGTGTTGATGATAACCTGCTCGTGGCTCGTGATGTTGAAGACGACGGCGGTCTCGCTGTTGAGGCCGAGCTCCTTGTAGTTCTCCACCTTAGCCTTGGAGGCGTTGTACACGATGAAGTTGGGCTCGAAGGTCTCAAGCTCCTCGGCCGTGGGGCGGATGAACATGTTGGTCACGAAGTGAGCCTGCCATGCCACCTCCATGATGAAGCGCACGGCGAGGCGTGTGCTCTTGTTGGCGCCGCAGAAGCCGTCCACCACGAAGAGACGCTTGTTGGAGAGCTCCTTCTGTGCCAGCTCCTTGACAGCCTTCCACGCCTCCTGGGAAGCGGGCTTGTTGTCGTTTTTATATTCGTCGCTCGTCCACCATACCGTGTCCTTGGAGTTTTCGTCCATCACGATGAACTTGTCCTTGGGCGAACGGCCGGTGTAGATGCCCGTCATCACGTTGACAGCGCCGAGCTCGGTCTGCTGGCCTTTCTCGAAGCCCTCAAGACCTGCCTTCGTCTCCTCCTCGAAAAGCTGCTCGTAGGAGGGGTTGTGCAAAATCTCCGTTACGCCGGTGATGCCGTACTTGGTCAAATCTAATGTTGCCATAACGATTTATGAGTTTGGAAAGTAAAGTTGTTTCGGTTGCCCGGCTCGAAAAACGCGCTTGAAAGCGGCCTTTCAAACCGCGGCAAAAGTAGTGAAAAACTTTCCAACCGAAAACGATTTAACGCAATTTATGGGAAGCCCGCGCGGGCTGCGCGGCACGTGGCGGCGTGCGGGGTTTCCCGCGCGTGTCAGGAGCGTGCCGTTGGGGCGGCGGGGCGTGCGTTGTTGCGCCTTTTCAGTACCTTTACCGCCGCTTGCGCCGGGTGTGCCGGCGGGGCTTCCGGCAAAGAGGCCGGCAAAACGGATCACAGGACAAACAACTATACCTTATGCGTACCCCCATTTCTTCTTTTGAGGCGATGACCGCACACCTGCGCGGGCTGCACCGCCGTTTCCGTGTCGCCGTGGTGTGCGGCGGTGACGGGTGCACGCTCTCCGCCGTGCGGCGTGCCGTGGCCGAGGGCTTTGTAGAGGCTGTCTTTGTGGGCGGCGACGGCGGCGGTGACCTCGGTGTGCCGCCTGTCCCGGCGGACGAGCCGCACGCCGCATTTGTGCCGGCCGGCAGTCCCGAGGAGGCGGCCGAAAAGGCTGTGTGCATGGTGCACGGCGGCGAGGCCGACGTGCTGATGAAGGGTTTGATACACACCGACACGCTGCTTCGCGCCGTGCTCAACAAGGAGTGGGGCATACTGCGCCCCGGGCAGGTGCTCACGCACATCGCCGCCGCCCAGCTGCCGGCATACGACAAGCTGCTTTTCTTTTCGGACCCCGCCGTCATACCCTATCCCACGCAGCAGCAGCGCGAGGCGCAGGTGGCCTACATGGCACGCCTTGCCCACGCGTGTGGCATAGAGGAGCCGCGCATCGCCCTGTTGCACTGCGCGGAGACGGTGAGCGGGAAGTTTCCCCACACGCTGGGCTACGGCGACATCTGCGCCCGTGCCGCGCGGGGCGAGTGGGGGAGAGTGCGCGTGGACGGTCCGCTGGACCTGCGCACGGCATGCGACCCTGTGGCGCTGCGCGTCAAGGGTATCACGTCCGACCTCGAGGGGCGTGCCGACGGACTGGTGTTTCCGGACATCGAGGCCGCCAACGTGATATACAAGGCACTGCCGCTTTTTGCCGGGGCGCGTGTGGCGGGCGCGCTGCAAGGCACGGACGCGCCGGTGGTGCTGTCCTCGCGCGGCGACGATGCGGAGGCGAAATTCAACAGTCTCGCACTCGCCACCGTCGGCCTTTCGTGATATTTCCGCGCTTCCCCGCCCGCTGTGACCTCACCTGCGGGCGGTTCTGCACCCGGGTTGTGTGATAATCATTAAAAGAAAAAGGAAAGGGAAACGCCTTGTGGCGTTTCCCTTTCCTTGTGGTACAAGGATACGGCAATTACGGGCGTTTTGCAAATCGGCTCAAAATGCCGGCTGTGAATTATATGATTAACTGTGCCGGTGCTTGCAGCTTGCGAAAAGGGCTTTTCCCGCGCCCCGGCAGGGCGGACAGCCCGTCGAGTCAGTCCTCCATGTTGCTCCAGATGCCGCTGGACGCGCCGTTACCCTTGCCGGAAAG
>CAVGTC010000099.1:0-11616 GCA_963632255.1 Lachnospiraceae bacterium
TTCGAGTCAAAACGCCTGCACTTGGGCCACGGAGTACCGCGGTATCGGGTCACTGAAGTGCGGCTTGGCCTTCGAAGTACCGCGGCATCTTGCCACCGAAGTGCAGGCTCGGCTTCAAAAAGGGTGCACCGGGCCGCTACAGGCCGCCGACGCCGTTAAACTTTCCTAAAAGTTGCCCCTCCTTTCTCGGCGGCGCGTTTTGACACTTTGCTTTGTTTTTGCCTCAAAATATAGCATTCTGTTTTTTCAAGCAATGCCGGTTTTCCTCAAAACAATCTTCCGATTCGCTTTCCCCTAATCCGCCATCCGCCCGCACGTGCGGCGCAATGCCGCGCCCGTCGCCCCGCACGCCCTGTTTGTCGCATTTTACGCCCACGGGGCAGTATAAACTTGTAAACAAGAAAGCAAAACAGTACTTTTGCAAGCAAAAACGACGGACAGAGCGGGCTTGCGGTGACTTTTTGACCGCAAAAAGCCACGCCGGCGCACCGCCGCGAAAGAAAAAACGGAACGCACACCAAGCCTATGGAAAAGAAATACTCCGCCGGGGTAGCCGCCACACTGGCCGCCCTGCTGTACGCCGCACCCGCCGCCGCGCAGGGGGCGAAGGACATAATGCCGCGTTACGCCCGCGAGGCGGCGGCCGCCACCGAGTCGCTGCTGCAGCGCACCGAGGTTTGGGGTGACTGGAACGACATCGTCACCTCCACCCCGCTGCCCACCGGCGTGTACTATTACTTCTACGACAACGACAACCGCCTCGCCGCAAAGATGAAGACGCAGACCTTCGCCGGCGACGACGACACGACGGAGGAGGTGGAGAACGAGGGCGACCAGAAGCCGGCCGAGTTTGTGCGCTACATATACGACGCGGCGGGCAACATGGTGCGCGCCGAGAAGAGCAAATACGCCGTGCGCGACTGGAACACGCGCACATGGTCGGACCCCGAGACCGAGGAGCTTAACGCGTACGACGCGGCGGGACACCTCGTCTACACGAAAGCCTCGGGCGGCGCCTCCACGCGCTACACCTGGGAGGGCGGCAACATGACCGAGCAGAGTGACACCGCCCGCACCGGCGAGTGGACAAAAACCACCGTGTACTACGACTTCGCCGACGGGGCGGACAACCTGCCGCAGAGCGACTACAGCATATCGAAATGGAAGCAGATGTTTGCCGGCGCGTACACCTACGACTCCGCGGGACACACGCTCACCTACACGCAGACGCAGATAAAGAGCGCGACGGCAGACGCCGGCACGCACCACCTAACCGACATCACGCTTGCCGACACGCCTTACTCGAAGAAAGAGTACACCTACGACGGCGAAGGCAACCTCACGGCCACGACGGACTACTACTGGAGCAGCAGCGCGGGAGGTTTCCTGCCCAACACCAAGGAGACGCGCGAGAAGCAGGACGACGGCAGCTGGGCGGTGCGCCAGCTGAGCTACAACAGCGGCACGGGGGCGTGGACAAGCCTCGTGTCGTACACCGTGGAGTACAAGGCCGACTACACCAAGGGCAGCGCGCCCTCCGCCACCACTGCGGCGGTGTCGGGCGACGGCACCGACGTGACCGTGTCATGCGCCACCAACGGCGCGGCGGGCGGCACGTGGAAGGTGTACCGCAACGGCGAGTACATAGGCGACGCCGCGGCGGACGGCACAACGGCCTCGTACACCGACAAGGGGCTGCACAACTGCGGATACACTTACTTCATTGAGCACGTCAGCGACGCCGCCGGACACGCCAACGTGTCCGCGCCCGCCACGGCGGAGGTGGCTTACACGTACCCCGCGCCGAAAAACGTGCGCGTGCTTTCGCAGAAGCTCACGGGCACAACGGCCACCAACAAGAAGTGGAAGGTGGAGGTGGCGTGGGACGCGCCGCAAAGCGTAGAGGGACTGACGCTTGCCAGCTTCAACGTGCTGTGCGACATCACGGCTTCCAACCCCTACCCCACGCCCGCCAACGACAAGGTGCTTTCGTCGGGCGTGGTGACGGCCAATCCGCTCTCGCCCGAAACGACATCGTACACGGTTTCGTGGGACGCCGACGAAAGCGCGCTGCACTCCGTCTACGTGGAGGCAGTCTACGCGGTGGGGCGCGCGAAGAGCGTACCCGTGGCTGTGAACCTCGGCGGCACGGGCACACGCGCCATAGAGAGCCGCAGCCAGATGGGCGACGCGCTGGGGCAGACCGACGACAACGTGGCGAGCAAGGTGACACGCTACTATTATGACGACAACCAGCGCCTCGTGCGCGAGGTGACCTCGCACCGCCTCACGGGTGACGACGAGGGCACGCCGGACGTGGTGGAGGCCGAGGGCGACTACCAGGCGGACGAGCTGAAACTCTACTCCTACGACTCCGCCGGCAACCTCACCGAGGTGAGCCGCATGGACTACTCCCTCTCGCAGGGCTACCAGCTGGCGTGGGGCGAACCCGTGACGGTGGAGACGCGCAAGTATGACGCGCAGAACCACTGCACCGAGCGCGAGGACGAAAGCAAGCGTTACGTGTACACGTGGAGCGGCGACAGCATCGTGAAAGAGCAGCAGTACATCGCCTCGACGGGAAGCCTCAGCTGCACGCTCACCTACTCCGACTTTGTCGAGGGCAAGGCCAACCTGCCGCAGCTCACCGTGAAGGACGGCGCGTACAGCTCCAGCCAGCGCGTCATAGAGACGACATACGACGCCGACGGCAACAAGCTCACGGCAAAGACTTACAAGTACGGCGAGGTGACGCGCGACGCGGAGGGCAACGTGGCCTCCGTGACGAAAGGCACGCCCGAGTACAGCGAGGAGTGGACTTACACCGACGGCACACTGACGCTTTACACCAAGCAGAAATGGAACGCAGCGGCCAGTGCCTTCGCCGACTATGTGAAGACGGAGTACGTGCAGGGCTACAACGCCGAGACTGAGACCACCTACACCTACTCGGACGGCTCGTGGAAGAGCGGCCGCCCGTACGCCAACACTTACAAGACCGTCTTCAGCGGCACGGCGGCCACGAAGTACACGCTGGCAAAGGACGCCACGCAGCTCAACACGGTGAAGCTCACAGCCACGGCCAACACCGGCCTCTGGGGCAGTCCGTCATACCTTGTGTACCGCAACGGCGTGTGCGTGGGCAAGGCCACGGCCAACTCCACCGGCCGCCAGCTCTCCTTCACCGACAAAGCGGTGCCCAACGGCACATGGGATTATTTCATACAGGCAGACAACGCCACGGCCAACGCCGCCCCGGCCGTCACCACGCCGCAGCTTGTGACGCTTGACACGGAGCTGCCCGCCGTGACGCGCTTCACCGAGGAGACGAAGACCAAGGACAGCGAGTACTACCGTCTGCACCTCGCGTGGGAAGCGCCCGAGACGGACATTCCTGTCGTGGGGTACAACGTGTACACCGACATCAAGCCGTACACAAAGAACCCCGCGCCCGACAACGGCTCCGCCTACCTCACCGCGCCGCTGTACGACTGGCAGTGGATTGTGGACGGGGACACGGAAAAGGACGTGTACGTGGAGGTGGTGTACAACATCGGGCGCAAGCGCTCGGAGGCACTGCACTACACGCTTGACGACACCTTTGCCGGCATCAGCGCCGTGGAGGCTGCCGCCGCGCAGCCTCTCACGAAGTGCGGCGCAACGCTTCTCGGCAGCGACAACTGCCGCCGCATCGAGCTTTACGCCGCCGACGGCACACGCCTCGCCACGGGCGGCTCGTCCCTCAGCATGGCCTTCCTGCCCAAGGGGGTGTACGTGGCACGCGCCGTCATGGCAGACGGCAGCAAAGCGATGCTGAAAGTGGTGAACAACTGACGGCACACGGGACATTATCCGATAAGAGAAACGAAACAAGACACATACACAAAGATGAAAAACAGACTTACGCTGGCTTGCGCCGCCGCGCTGACCTGCGCCGGCGCGCTGAACGCGCAAAATCCCCTTATACTGCAGTCGCCCAACGTGGAGGTGGAGTACCAGGTGGCGAGCCTCTCGCCCAACGGGAAATGGGCGTGCGGCAACATCAACGACGGATACTACCACGGCTTCCTGTGGAACCTCACCACGGGCGAGCTTTCCGAACTCTCACCGCAGGGCGACAAGACCATCGCCCTCAGCGTGTCCAACGACGGCACCGTGGTGGGCACCTTCATGGACGACGACGCGACGGCCAACCACGCCACCGTGGAGAACGGCGGTTATTACAAGGACGGGCGCTGGCACCACCTCACCACCGAGGGCGGCGCGCTGCCCACCGACGACACCGCAGCCTCACAGGTGCAGGCCATCAGTCCCAACGGCAAACTGGCGGCGGGCATCGCCTGCGTGGGCAAAAACCAGTGGGCGCCCGTGGTGTGGAACCTTGAGACGGGCAAGTCGCAAATCTACGCCTACACCAACCCGATGCCGCAGTACGCCGGCAAAAGCAGCGCCAGCGTGGGCTCCATCCTCGGCATCGCCGACAACGGCACGGCCGTGGGGTGGATTTACGGCAAAAACGCCAACCGCACACCGTGCATCTGGCTCTCAGCCACCGACACCATCCTGCCCAACCTCTCCGAGTCGGGCCCGTTCAGCGTGGCCGGCGCGATTAGCCCCGACGGCTCGAAAGCCATCGTGATGAACTCCGTTTACGACATAAACTCGCGCACGGAGACCCCGTTCATCACGTGGGACGGTCTCTACTCGTGCGACTTCTACAAGATAAACGACAACGGCACCATCGTGGGCTACACGCAGGCCAGCGAGAGCGAAAACGCGCAGGCGGCCGTCATAAAGGACGGCACGCGCTACACGCTGAAAGAGTACCTCGAGGGGCTCGGCGCGGATTTCTCCAAGTACACCGACCTGCTGCAGGCGCAGGCGCTTAGCAACGACGAGAATACTTTCACCGCGATGGCCTACGACACCAACCAGCTGCCGCGCGCCCTCGTCATCAAGCTGGACGCCAACACCACCGACCCCGAGCCGGTGGGTCTCAAGGCACGCGCCCTCTACGGCGCGAAAGCCGTTGAGCTTACCTGGCTCGCGCCGCTCGCGGGCGACAGCACGGTGACGGGGTACAACATCTACCGCGACGGCAGCAAGCTGAACACGGAGCCGCTCACCGCCAGGCGTTTCACCGAGACGGGACTGGCCGACGGCAGCTACACTTACACTGTGAAAGCCGTGTACGAGAGCGGCGAGAGCGCGGCATCGGAAACGGCCACCGCGACGCTCGCCCCGACCGCCGCGCAGAGCCCCCGCAACCTGACCGCGCAGCAGCGCGGCTTCAACAACGTGCAGCTTTGCTGGGACACGCCCGACGCCACGCTGCCCACCTACGGCTACGCGGACAGCACGCAGAAAGTATACTCCATGGGCGGCGGCGACATCAGCTTTGAGAGCGCGGTGCGTTTCCGCTCCACACTCCTCGCCGCCTACAAGGCGGAGGAAAAGGCCGTCAGCGACGTGTACTTCTACCCGATGGGCGCGGGAGCGACTTTCAAGGTTAACATCTACGCCGCCGACGACGTGGCCACGCCGCTCTACTCGCAGGACGTGGACAGCACGGAGCTTGTCTTCGGGGAGAACAACCGCGTAAAGCTCACCACGCCGTTCACCGCACCGGAAGGCAAGGACATCATCGTGGCAATTGAGGCCACCGTGTCCGACGCCAGCACAAGCACCGTCGTGGGCGAGACCTTCGGCAAGTGCGACCCGGGATACAGCGACCTCATCCGCCAGCGCGGCGAGAGCGCCGAGGACGAGTTCTACTCAATGTACGACCGCATGCAGGAAAGCGAGGACGGCGCGATGATGTACGAGACGGCGTTCCCCATCTCCGTGGCGTTCGGCACGGCGGATGCATCCAACGGCTCCGTCATAGAGGGTTACACCGTGTCCGAGGGCGGCAAGGCTCTGGCGGAGGTGTCGGGAAGTCCCGCAGGCATGTCCGTGCTGCTGCGCGGCGTGACCGAGGGCAGCCACACCTACACGCTCAACGCGGTATACGCCGACGGCAGCAAGGGCACTGAGGCGCAGGCTTCGGTGGACGTGGCACCCAGCGCATCCGTGTACGAACCGCAGAACACCGCCGTGACGGTTGACGGCCCGGCGGTGCAGGCCACGTGGAACTCGTGCGCGGCGGACGACAACCGCTCCATCCTCTCCTACTCCTCCGACAACTGCAACGGCGGCGTGAAGGGCTCGGTGATGGTGAAAGCACTTTACAGCGGCGACGACACACGCAGCTATGACGGCTACCAGATAAAGGCTTTACGCTTCTACCCCACGGGCGATGCCGACTTCACCTTCTACCTCCAGGAGGACGGCAAGGACGTGGCCGAGGTGGCGGTGGAAAACTACACGCTCAACACGTGGAACGAGGTGGCGCTTGAAACTCCCGTCACGGTGAAGCGCAACGCGGAGTACGGACTCATACTCGACTGCTACGACGTGGCCACCACCGACAAAGCCATAGGCATGGACGACCAGTGGGCACGCCGCGGCACGTCCGACCTCTACTCGTCCGACAACGGCGAAAGCTACACCTCGCTTGCCGACGCGGGTGGCAACAACGCCAACTGGATGATGGGTCTCGTACTCGGCACAGCGGACGGCGACGCGCTGCCCCTGCAGGGATACAACGTATACATAGACAACAAGAAAGCCAACGACGCGCTGCTCACCGACAACAAGTTCGGCTACGACTTCGGCACAGAAGAGACCGCCACGCACAAGCTCAGCGTATGGGCCGTGTACGGCGGAGAGTACGGCGGCGAGTACAGCGGCAAGGAGGTGTCGTTTGTCATCAACCCCACCTCGGGCATACACGGCGTGACCGCCGACAGCCCGCTGCGCGTCAGCCGCGACGTGACCTGCATACAGATTGAGGGAGTCTCCGTCAAGGGCATGACGCTCTACAACGCCGCCGGCGCGGTGGCCGCGGAAAGCGGCACGGGACGCCTCGGCATATCGCAGCTCCCCGCAGGGGCGTATGTGCTGCGCGTGACGGCCGCCGACGGGAAAGAGTACACGCGCAAGCTCGCTTTCTAAGTTCACCCACTGAAAAGACGGAATGATGACCGACAAGCATTTACTGGCAGGCGCGCTGATGGCTCTTGCGCTCCCCGCCCTCACAGCCCGCACCGCCGCCGCGCAGACCGCCGCGCAGACCGCCGCGCAGCTGGGCTACACCACTTTCCAGTTTCAGCGCAACAACGGCGTCACGCTCAACAGCAAGGCCGTGAGCGAGAGCGACAGCCGCACCATGCAGGGCGTGCTGATACACATCGACAAGGAAAAGGCCGCGCTGCTGAAAGGCTGCACGCTGACCGGCGTGCGGGCGGCTTTCGGCACGAAGCACGTGAGTGACATGAAGATATTCGTCACCCGCGAACCGGGCGGCACGCCCATCGCCGAGTCGAGCGTCACTGGCGCCACAACCTCGGCCAAGAACTTCAACTTCGACACGCCAGTCACGCTGGACGGCGGGGAATTCTACGTGGGTTACAGCCTCCTGCTCGACTCCTCCGACTTCCTCCCGCTGCTTTTCGACCGCACCTCCGACCTCGCGCCGGGCACCGTATGGGCGTACACCGGCGACGGGTGGACCGACATCTCCTCCGACGGACTCGGCGCGCCCATCCTGCGCATACTGGTGTCGGACGCACCGCAGTTTGCCGACCTCGTAGTGAAGCCCTTCGTCACCGACGGCTACTATAAGGCGGGCGACGGCTTCTCGCCCACGGCGCAGCTCTTCAACTTCGGCACGGAAACCGTCACCTCGCTCTCCGTGAAAGCCCGCGTGGGCGACGGCAAGGAGGCGGCGTACACGCTTGACGGACTGAGCATCGCCCCGGGGCAGACCTACGACTACACGCTGCCCGGCGTAAGCGCCGACGAGGCGGGCCACTACGCCCTCTCCATCGAGGTGGCGGCGGTGAACGGTGCGGCGGACGCGGCGCCGGCTGACAACGCGCAACAAAGCAGCCTGTGCGTCTACCCCGCCGACATGACGCGCAAGATGCTCATAGAGAAATTCACCGGACAGGCGTGCGGCAACTGCCCCGACGGCGACACCGACCTGAAAAACTTTGTGGCGGGCGCGGAGGACAACTACGTGACGGTGGCCCACCACGCCGGTTACCAGCCGGACTTCTACACAATGGCGGAGGATTACAGCTACACGTGGTTTTACGGAAGCTCCAGCACCTACGCCCCCGCCTTTATGCTCAACCGCTCCATCTACCTGCAAGGGCAGACGAACCCCGTCTTCGGCCCGAGCGTCAACAACACCACAACCGCGCAGAACTTCCGCAACGCGCTCACCGTGGTGGAGGCGGAGCAGCCTTACGTCAAGGTGGACATGGCCAACGCGTACGACCCCGACACCCGCAAGGGAAAGGTGACCGTGACGCTCACCACCTACAACACTCCCGACCTCGCGCAGAAAAACACGCTCAACGTGTGGCTGACGCAGGACAAGCTCATCGGCTACCAGAGCGGCGGCGGCAACAGCTACGAGCACAACCACGTCTTCCGCGCCACGCTCACGGGCACCTGGGGCGAAGAGGTGGAACTTGCGGAGGGGACTCCCGTCACCCGCACCTACGAGTACGAGGTGCCCGACTCCTATTTCGCCTCCTACTGGGACAAGAGTGAGATTAAGGAAGAATACCTCCCCTACTACTCCCCCGCCGCCGTACCCGGCGACATGCAGATTGTGGCTTTCGTGGGCGGCGTGTCCGCATCCGCGTCCGAGTGCCCTGTGTACAACGCCAACACGATGGCGCTGACACAAAACGGCAACGCGGCCGGCATACATGGGGCGAAAGCCGGCAGCGGAACTTCCGCCAAGGTCAGCGCGGACAACGGCCGCCTCACCGTGTCCGGCACCTACGGCACGGCCGCAGTATACACAGCCGAGGGCCGTCTGGCCGCGACGCTCAACGGAGGCACGCCCTCGCGGCAGCTCCCCGCCGGCGTGTACATTGTGCGCGTGGACGGCGGCGCGGCGCAGAAAGTGCTGGTGAAATAAGCCAAGGGCGGACTGCGGGGCGCGTTACGCCCAAGGGATGCGACGCGGACAACACAATGCCCGCCCCACCCCAATGAAAGCGCGGAAAGGCAAACGCCCCGATGCAAACACGACAACACTGCGCGGCGCGGTGACGCGCGGCACGCCGGGAGTCCCCCGCCACGCCCTCAACGGCGCGCGGGAAGAAACAGCCCCGCAAAATGTGCCGCACGCCCCCGCGCCGCGCCCTCTTACCCAACGGACCACACAACCTGAAAGCAATGAAAAGACTATACCTCCCCCTCCTCCTCGCCCTCACCGCGCCGTCGCTTTCGGCGCAAAGCCGCCTCTCGCCCTCGCTGCGCCAGCAGCTGCAGCACACGCGCCGCGCCAAGGGACCCGGAGCCGACACGCTCCTCCCCGCCTTTGTACACGCCGACGGCGCGCAAGCCAAAGAGGCGCTGCAAAAGATGGGCATAAAGACCGGGGCGGGCGACGACACGCTCTTCACCGCCCGCATCCCCGGCTCGCTGCTTGAGACGGCGGCCGGCGCGGAGGGCGTGCGCTACATTGAGGGGGCATCGCGCGTGCGCCCCACGCTCGACAAGGCACGCCCCGCCAGCGGCGTGGACAAGGTGCTTGCCGGCGAGTCGCTGCCACAGGCCTACACCGGGCAGGGCGTGGTGGTGGGCGTGGTGGACGCTGGCTTCGACTACCGCCAGCCGTCGTTCCGCTCACCCGCCGACGACAACACGCTGCGCATACGCCGCGTGTGGGAGCAGACCTACGAGCAGGGCACGCCGCCCGAGGGCTACGACTACGGGGGCGAACTGTCGACGAAGGAGGACATCATAGGAGCCGAGGGCGACCTTTCCACCAACTCGCACGGCACGCACGTCGCCGCCATCGCCGCCGGGCGCGACTGCGGAAACGGGTACGGCGGCGCGGCTCCCGACGCTGACCTCGTGCTGGTGAGCCTTGACGGCACCACCGCCGACAACGTGGCCATCTCCGACGCCGTCGCCTACATCTACGCCTACGCCAAAGAGCAGGGTAAGCCCTGCGTGGTGAACCTCTCGCTCGGCACGCAGCACGGGCCGCACGACGGCACGTCGTCCTTCGACCGCCTCTGCGACGCGATGCAGGGGGAGGGACGCCTGCTGGTGGGCTCGGCGGGCAACGACGGCGCGACGCCCATCCACGCAGCCGCCACGGGCGGCAAGGAGCTCAGGACTTTCATCGACTTTCTCAGCCAACCCTCCGACACCAACACGGGCGGCGAGGTGGACATCTGGGGCAGCAAGGGCGGCGCGTACACCGTGCAGGTGGCGCTGGTCAAGCTCACCACGGGCGAGACGGTGTTCGCCTCCCCCGAAGTGGACGCTTCGGCGGCGGCGGGAAACTCGGTGGAGCTCGAACTCACTAAGAACAGCAAGGGCTACGTGGACATCACCACGGAAGTGAACCCCGTCAACAACAAGCCGCACGCCCTCGTCACCGTCAACGCCACCAGCCTGCGCTACAACTACGCCCTCGCCCTCATCGTCAAGCCCGCCGACGAGGCCACGCACGTCGACATCTGGGCCGACAACCAGCTTGTGCAGCTCGCCGACAACGGCCTTGAGGACTTCACAGCCGGCGACACCTCGCGCACCGTCGGCGAGCTGGGCGGCACGGGAAAGCGCATCATCAGCGTGGGGGCTTACACCACCCGCGCCACCTACACGCCGCAGGGCGGCACGGAGACGACGCTTGACGAGACCGTGGGCAGCATTTCGTCGTTCTCGGCGCAGGGACCCACCGCCGACGGCCGCACGAAGCCGGACATCACCGCGCCGGGCTGTTACATCGTCTCCGCGCTGTCCAGCAACGACAGCTACCTCTCGTCCTACCCGATAGCCGACGCCCAGACGTGGGAAAACCACACCTGCGTGTGGGGCTACATGCAGGGCACGTCCATGTCCGCCCCGCTCGTCACCGGCACGCTCGCCGCGTGGCTGCAGGCCGACCCCACCCTCACGCCCGAGACCGTCCGCGCCACCCTCGCCGCCACAGCCGCCGAGACGGAAACCGCGGCAGCCGACCCCATGCACTGGGGCAGCGGAAAACTTGACGCATGGGCGGGCATAAAGCATGTGGTGGAGACCGCCGGCATCACCGCGCCCGCAGCCACAAGCGCCACGGCGGCCAGCGTGCGCCGCCTGCCGGGCGGCGACACGGAGATATGGCTTCCCGCCGGCACCGCCGGCACGCGCGTGTCGCTGCACACCGGCGACGGCCGCACCTTGGACGTGCGGCGTACGGCACAGGGCGGCACGCTCACGCTGCGCACCTCCGCGCTTCCCGCCGGCACATACATCCTGCGCGTCGGCGAGAAGAGCGTGAAAATTGCCCGCTGACCCATTCGGTATCCCGGTTTGCGCGGAATTTACCTCCCCGCGCAGACAATTTTCCGCCACACCGCGCAAATTCAATGTGTAAGCAAAACGCCATAAAAACTGACACTTCGAAAAATTGAGGCGGATTTGAGCCATTTGCAAACCGCCCGAAAATGCATTATCTTTGTACTACAAGATAGGGACATCCCGCGAGGAATG
>CAVGTC010000100.1:0-11313 GCA_963632255.1 Lachnospiraceae bacterium
CCGATACCACGGTATTCCGTGGGCCAAGTGCAGGCATTTTGACTCGTAAGTGGCTGAAAATCAATACAGGCAAAAATATAGGGACATTCCTCGCGGGATGTCCCTATCTTGTAGTACAAAGATAATACATTTTGGGGCGTTTTGCAAATGCCCCAAAACGGGCGCGTTTTTGCGAAGTGTCAGCGTTTGGGCTGAAAAAGTGACATTTTGATTTCTGCTGCTGCGCTGCAGGGGCGGGCGATTCGGGTGTCCGGATGCTTTCCGGAGGCGGGGCGGACGCGCCCCGGGTGTCCGTTCGTGTCATGCCTTGCACCCCGTGTGCCGCCGCCGTAAGGTTTTGCGGCGCGTGCCGGCGGGGCGCGGCGTCAGCCGTAAATCACGTTGCCCTTGTCGTCGGTGTACGGGCTGAGATCCTTGGAGTACTGGTTCATGGCACGCAGACTCATCCCCATCGAAGAGAAGCCGCCGTCGTGGTAGAGGTTCTGCATGGTCACCTTGCGTGTGAAGTCCGAAAACATCATCACGCAGTAGTCGGCGCAGTCCTCCGCGCTGGCGTTGCCAAGCGGCGACATCTTCTCGGCGAAGTCCATCATGTGGTCAATCTCCTTTATGCCCTTCCCCGCCGTCGTGGCGGTGGGACTTTGCGAGATGGTGTTGATGCGCACGTGCTTCTCGCGCCCGTATATGTAGCCGAAGGAGCGTGCGATGCTCTCCAGCATGCTTTTCGCGTCGGCCATGTCGTTGTAGCCGTAGAAGGTGCGCTGCGAGGCCACGTAAGTAAGCGCAACCACCGAGCCGTACTCGGCTATGGCGTCCAGCTTCTTCGCCGTCTGCAGCATTTTGTGGAAGGAAACGGCCGACACGTCCAGCGTCTTTTGCAGGAAGTTGTAGTCGAGGTCGTCGTAGGTGCGCTGCTTGCGCACGTTGGGGCTCATGCCGATGGAGTGGAGCACGAAGTCCACCTTGCCCCCCAGCGTCTCCATGCTTTCCTTGAATACCCGGTTGAGGTCGTCCACGCTCGTGGCGTCGGCGGGTATGACGGTGGCGCCTATCTGCGCGGCCAGCTTGTCAAGCGTGCCCATGCGCAGTGCCGTCGGCGTGTTGCTCAGTGTGAGCGCCGCGCCCTCTTCGGCGGCCCTCACAGCCACTTTCCACGCGATGGAGTCCTCGTTTAGCGCGCCGAAGATGACGCCTCTCTTCCCTTTCAGTAAGTTGTGTGTCATGATGTGCTTTTGCTTGCCCCCGCCGCCGCGCGGGGGCGGCGGCGGGGGCGGGCTTTCCGTAAAGAATTGTGCGCAAAAGTACGAAAAATGTGCAAGGCGGCAAAACCCCGCCGCCCTCACTCCCCCGCTGCGGGGCTTTCCGGCGGTGCCACGGCGGCGAGTCCCCGGTGGTGCGGACCGTCCATGCGCAGGGCGAGGGGGCGGGGGAGGGTGTAGAGGCGCACGTGTGGCGAGACGCGCTCGCAGGGGAAGCCGTCGAGCGCGGAAAGGTCCAGCAGCTCGCCGCCCGGCGCAGTGCCCGTGCCGTCGGTGGCGGCGGGCTTGCCGTCCTGTCCGGTGCGTTTCCCGCCGCCGCGCAGTGTGAAGTAGCCCACGCCCAGCGAGGTGATGTTCTGGAAGAAGTGCGTGCCCTGGCTCGGCTCGATGCTCTGTCCCGGCAGACGCGTCTCCACAATGGCGCGCGCCCCCGATATGTCCGCCCACTTCACCGGCACGCCGAGGCACGGGTCCGAGCTGCCCCACCGCCCGGGGCCTATGAGCAGGTAGCCGCGCCCCTCCGCCGTGAGGCGTGCGTTGAGGGCGCGCAGCGTGGCCGCCACCCCCGCGCTTTCGGCGGCGAGGCTTTCCACGCCTTCCACCGCCACCACGTCCGCCACGCCGTCGGCCACACCGTTGCCCAGCACGTCCTCCGAGTACAGCAGCAGCCGCTCCCCGGGGCGCGGCGGGAAGTCGCGTCCGCCGTCCTCGCCCGTGTCGACGATGGGACGTATCTGCAAAAGGTAGAAGTGCGCGTCGCCGCCCTCCATCTGCACGGCAAACTCCACCTCCACGGGGCGCCCCATCTCCGACGCTCCCGTCGCCAGCAGGTGCGATATGGTGCGGGCGAGCGGTATGTCGGCGTTGTCAAGCAGATTGGCGAAAGTGGCCACGTACGCGCCCGCCCCCTCGGCAAGTCCGGGTACGAGCCGCCCCTCGGCGTAGACGTACTTTGACAGCACGTAGCGTGCCCCGCCGCCGTGCGCGGCGAGTGCGGAGAGGGGCAGGCGGCGCAGGTTGAAGGCGTCGTCGGGCTCGAAGCGGTCGGGCAGGCGGCGCGTGTCGAGGGCGAGGAAGGTTTTCTGCGTCTGCGCCAGTGCCGTGGCCGTGTCGCCCAGCTGCACGATGTGGCGCGGACGCGCCGGCGAGAGGCGCAGCGCCGCCCCGCCGTCTACGATGTGCTTGCCCAGGCCGGCGGCGAGGCACACCACGCCCTCTTCCGCACGTTCGGGACCCACGGGGTAGAAGTTGAGCGACCGCGCCACGCCCGACAGCGTGGGGTAGAAGCAGCCGTCGTGCTCGTCGCCCACCACCTCCTGCAGCACCACCGCCATCTTCTCCTGGTCGATGACATTCTGTGTGGCAAGCATGTAGCTTTTGCTGCCGCTGAAGAAAACCGAGGCGTACACCGCCTTTATGGCCGAGCGCAGCATAGCCAGCATGCGCTCGGGGTCGGGCGAGCGCGGCACCATGTAAGTGGAGTACACCCCCGCGAAGGGCTGGTAGTGCGAGTCCTCCAGCACGCCCGACGAGCGCACAGCCACGGGGCGGCGCCCCGTGGCGAAAAGTCCGCGCAGGTCGCCGATAAGTTCCTCGGGCAGCGTGGCGCGCTCAAAGGCCGCGAGGATGTCCGCGTCGGGCGCGTCGCCCAGCGCCACGGGGTAGAGCGCGTTGTCCTCCATGAAGCGGTCGAAGACGTCGGTGCACACCACCACCGTCTTGGGTATGTCCACGGTGAGGCGGCCGCTCCCCGCGGCGGGCAGGTGGCGCGCCAGCTTGCCCATGAAGGCAAGGCCGCGCCCCTTGCCCCCCAGCGAGCCGTTGCCTATGCGGGCGAAGTTGCTGAAGCTGTCGAAGCGGTCGCGGCGGTACACGGCCACCACGCCCGCGTTTTTCATCTTGCGGTACTGTGCGATGAGCTCCCATATGAAGCGGCGCGCCTCGTCCATGTCCTCGTACTGCACCACGTCGTGCGCCCGCAGCACCTCGGCGGGCGGAAACATGGCGCGCGAGAAGAGGAAGCGCGAGAAATGGCAGTGGGAGAGGTGGTAGCGCAGCGCGTCGTCGGGTATGCGGAAGATGTTGTCCTGCAGGTCTTTCAGGTCGTGTATGCGCAGCAGCTCGCCGCCCGTGGCGGGGTCGGTGATGACAAAGTCGCCGAAGCCGAAGTGCCGCATTATCTCACGCCTCAGGTCCTGCGGGTAGCTCTTCGTGTGCTTCACTATGAACGGCGTGCCGAGGGCGGCGGCGTACGGGGCGTTGGCCGCCTCGCTCGACTCCAGCAGCAGCGGGATGTGCGGGTCCACCGAGCGGAGGTAGCGCCCCAGGGCGTAGCCGGCGAGCGGATCCTTGCGCCCGCCGCGCGTGAAGCTCATGTCGGAGATGACACCCAAGATGTTGCGCGGGTAGGTGTCTATAATCTCCTTCGCCTCCTCGTAGCACCGCGCCAGCATCACCTTGGGGCGGCCGCGCGAGCGCAGCATGCGCAGGTGGTCGTTGAGCGCCTCCTTGGCAAACTCGCGGCTCTGCTCGAGCACGAGGCGGTAGATGTGCGGCAGGGCGGAAGAGTAGAAGCGCACCGAGTCCTCGACAAGCAACAGCGTCTGCACGCCCACCGAGGCCATGTCGTAGGGCGCGTTGAGTTTGTCCTCTATCAGCTTGATGATGGCAAGCAGCAGCTCGCTGTTGCCCAGCCAGGAGAAGACGTAGTCGATGTGGGAGAGGTCGGCGCCCGCCACGCGGCGGCTCACCTCGCGCGAGAAGGGCGTGAGCACCACGATGGAGGTGAGCGGGTGGGCGGCCTTGATGTCGGCGGCGGCGGCGAAGATGTCGCGGTCCGCCATGTTGGGCATGATAATCACCAGCTCGAAGTTGCGCCCCGCCATCTCGGCGAGTGCCTCCTCCTTGCCGCGTGCCTGTGTGAAGCGCGGCGGGTAGCGCAGGTTGAGGGCGGTGTACTCGTTGAATATCTGCTCGTCCACGCGCCCGTCGTCCTCCAGCATGAAGGCGTCGTACTTGGTGGCGATAAGCAGCACGTTGTACACGCGCTTGTTCATTAGGCTCGCGAAGGGGGTGTCGCGCAGCACAAGGTCTTTCAGGGAGGGTACCATGGCGTGGCGGGTGTTTGCGGCGCGGTCGCCGGGGAGGATAGCGCCGGATTATTGGCTTTTCCGAGGGGGCGGGGCTACCTCCCGCAGAGCGTGCGGTACGAGCAGTCCTTGCACAATCTTCGAAAGTCGGGCTTGCGCTCGCCCTCCACGCTGAATGGCTTCCCGGTGTCAAACAGCTCGGCGAGGAGGGCGGTGAGTTTCTCCTTCACCTCGGCGGAGTATTCGGCGAAGTCGTACACCGGCAGCTTGGTCTTTTTCTGCGAGTGCAGCGTGTACGGGGAGTAGTCGCGTTGTCCGAGCTTGTTGACGTGGTAGAGCGCGGGGGTGATGGGCAACGCTGTGTGCCCCTCCGTCATAAGCGAGTAGAGGAAGGTCTGCAGCGTGTAGTGGTGGTCCGTATTGGTGAAGAGCGCATCCACGTTGGAGAAGGAATTAATGTCCCCGCCCGTCTTGTAGTCGATGATGCGCAGGCGGCGTATGCCGTCGGGCATTGTCACCTCCTCGTGGCGGTCAATTATTCCGAAAAGCCTCAGGTGCTTCACGCCGCCGTCGGCCGCGCTGGGCACGTCGAGGAAGCACTCCGCCTCCGTCTCCAGTCCGCGTATCACGATGCCGCTGTCGCCGTTGTCCCGCGTCTCGTAGCGCACGAGGCGGGCGAGGAAGCTGTGTACGGCGCGGAAGACGAGGTCGGTTTCGCGCTCGTGGTTTTCGGCGAAGGAGCGGTGCACGCAGTCGGCTGTGAGCTGGGCGATGCGCTCTTCGCCCATGTCGCGCAGCACGGCCGGGCCGAAGTCGCGCCCCACGAAAGGCTCGTGAAAGTACTGTGCCGCGTCGTGGAAGAGCGTGCCGAAGACGTTGGCGGCAACCACCTCGTCGGTCTTCGTCTCATCCTCCACGCCCATCACGCGCTTGTAGTAGAAAGCCAGCGGGCAGCGTATGTACTCGTTGATGGCGGAGGGCGACAGCTGCTTCACCGAGCGCACCCAGTCCGCGCTTTTCTCAATCTCCGTCACGCGGCGGGGCAGGGGGCGCGGCGGGGAGTAGAGGGCGCGGTGGCGCACCTCCAGACCGCTCTCCACAAGGAGGGCGCGCATGAAGCGCGACATCTCGCCCCGGTGGCTGCCCTGCGTGGAGTTGTTGTAGCAAATCTGCACGCGCCGCGCCCGCTGCAGCATGCGGTGGAAGTAGTATGCGGAGACCGAGGTGCGGTGCTGCGGGGTGGTGAGCCCGAACTTCACGCGCAGCAGGTGGGGGATGAACGAAGCCTCGGCGGCGCGCTGCGGCATCGTGCCCTCCTCGGCCGACAGCACAAGCAGGTTGTCGAAGTCAAGGCAGCGCGTCTCCAGCACGCCCATCACCTGCAGCCCCGCCGCCGGCTCGCCGTGGAAGGGTATTGTGGTGCGGCGCATCACCTGCCTTATGAGGCGGAAGAGCGTCTCGGGGCGCACTGCGAGCCGCCCGTCGTCAATGAGCAGCAGGAAGCGCGAGAGGGTGGAGTGCGCCTGGAAGTGCGCCTCGCGGTTAAGCACGCCGAGGGGCGAGCCGTCGCCCGCCACGTCGGACTGCCGCGCCGCCTCCTCTATGGCACGCTGCGCCGACACCACGAAGTCGCGGCACTCTGCGGCTTCGGCCGCCCTGGCTGTGGCGTCGCTTGCTGCGTTTCCCGCGCCGTTTGCCTTGTCGTCCGCCGTGTCAGGGCGCGGAGAGCCTTCCGTTTTCCCCGCTTTCGCCTTTGCCGCGCCGGCTTGTGCCGCCTGCGCGTCCTTGCGTGCCACGAAAGCCGCCATCAGTTTCTCCACGAGGGCGTAGGCGGCGGTCTGCCCCATCGGGAAGCCCTTTGTCACGTTGACGGCGCGGACGCGGTCGGAGGGCAGGGCGTGCAGCACCCCCTGCAGCAGCGTCTCGTTGCACAGCACGACGGCGGTGCGGCGCGCGTGCTGCGGGTCGAAGTTGCGCCCGTCGCGCAGCCACTCCGTCACGCTCTTTGCCTGCGCCGTGTCGGTGGGCGAGCTGACGAAAACCAGCTCGCGCCCCTCCCTGTCGCGCAGGAAGTTGTCGAAAAGCTCCTCCCCGTCGCCCAGCGCGTTGGGAAAATCGCGCAGGTTGCGCTGCATGAAGAAGCCCGCCTCGCCCGTCTTCTTCCCGTCCAGGCGCGCGTAGTAGGTGTCGTAGTCCCAGTAAAAGTCCGCCTTGCCCTGCTTTTGCAGCGCGGTGAAGAGCGTGTGCTCGGCGCGGTCAATCACGTTGAACCCCACCACCGCCACGCGGTCTATGCCCGGGGGGAGAGCCGCCTCGCCCCGCGCGGCCTTTTCCGCCGCCTCGCGGAAGAGCATCCCCTCGTACGCCAGTTCGTCGGCGCGCAGGTCGTCGCGCAGACTGTTGTACAGCGGCAGCAGGCTGCGCCACAGCGCGAGGTATTTGTCCTTTATCGTCGTGCGCGAGCCTTTGGCGAAGCCGTCGAGAAAGCGCGAGAGCTGCGCCGTCTGCTCCTCGTCAAGAAAGCCGTCCGCGCCAATCTCCTCGTAGTCCGCAAGGTCGCGGAAGAGTCTTTCGGGCGGCGCCATGTTTTTGTCCACGTCGTCAAAGTCGGCGAGGAGGCGTTCGCCCCAGCCGTAGAAGAAATCGAGCGTGTCGGCGCTTCCCGTGAGGCGTTTGTAGTGCGCGTACATGCGGCACACCGTGTCGATGGGGTCGGCGGGGCGCAGCGGCGTGAGCGAGCGGAAAAGCTCGTTGACGGTCATATAGCGCGGCGCCCAGAGCGGCGTGCGCCCTTCGGCGGCGAGGTAGTCGTTGAGGAAGAGGCTGGCACGCTTGTTGGGGAAGATGACGGCCGTGCGGCTGAGGTCCCCGCCGTGCGTCCGTGTGAGCGAGCGCGCCACCAGTTGTAGAAAATCTGTCATGGGTGTCTTTCTTGCGGCTTCTGCAAAGATAGGGCAATATCCCTCCCCGCGCGGGCGCGGCGCTCCTTATTTATATATATGCGCTCCTTATATATAATGCGTGTCCCCCTGCGTGCGAGGAGTGTCCCCTAATATATAATGCGTGCCCCCGGAGGCGTCCGCCCCCGTCGTGCGGCGGCATTGGCGGAAATGCGCTACTTTTGTACGGCAGTGGCGGCAAAGCCACACACGGACCTATGGAAGACAACCTTACAGTATACAGCGCCTCGGCGGGCTCGGGAAAGACGTTCCGGCTTGCGCTGGAGTACATAAAACTGGCGGTGGCCGACGGCTCGCCCTCCGCCTACCGCAAGGTGCTGGCGATGACCTTCACCAACAAAGCCACGGGCGAGATGAAGGACCGCATACTTATGCAGCTGTACAATCTCTCGCGCGGCGGGCTTGACAAAGGCTTCGCCTCCGCGCTGTACGCCGAGCTGCCGCAGCTGCGCCCCGCGGAGGTGAATGCCCGCGCCGGCGCCGCCCTGCGCGGACTGCTGCACGACTACGACCACTTTGCCGTGCAGACCATCGACGCTTTCTTCCAGTCCATGCTCACGGGACTCGCGCACGAGCTGGGACTCACGCGCAGCTTCCGCGTCGACCTTGACGAACAGGAGGTGGCGGGGCGCGCCGTCGACCGCCTGCTGCTGCGTGCCATGGAGCGCGGCGGGCGCGGTGCTGAGTGGGTGGCGGCCTACATGACGTCGCTCATCGAGGAGGACAAGGGGTGGAAGGTTGCCCGCCTGCTTAAGGACTTCGCGGGCAAAAACCTCTTCGCCTCGCCCTACCTGCGCCATGAGGAGGTGATACGCCCCCGCCTTTCCGACCCTGCCGCGTGGGTCGCCTTCACCGGCGCGCTGCGCGAGGTGGAGGAGAAGCACCTCGACTGCGTGGCCGCCTACGGCGACGCGCTGGCGGCGGTGCTGGACGAGGTGGGGAAGGAAAACATTTGCAATGGCAACCTTGTGTGTGCCTTTGCCAAACGGCTTCAGGAGGGGAACTTGTGGGCGAAGGATTCCAAGGCCGCTTTTCCAAGTCCTACCGTGCTTTCGCAGGTGGCGGACAGCGGCAAGCTTCTGAAGAAAACCTTAAAGAAGAAACCCGGCATAGAGGCGGACGTGCAGCGCGTACACGAGGCGCTTGTGCGAGCCGACGCCCAGCGGCGCGAGTCGACCGTCCCCATCAGCACCTGCCGCGTGATGCGGAGCACCGTGGCACAGCTGAGGCTGCTCGGCGAGATTGGCGCGGAGATGGAGGGCATCAACCGCGAGACGGGACACTTCATGCTTTCGCGCACGCCTGAGCTTTTCCGCCGCATGGTGGGCGCGGAGGACGCGTCCTTTGTCTTCGAGCGGGCGGGCGAGACCTTCCGCCACGTGATGGTGGACGAGTTTCAGGACACGTCGCGCATACAATGGGACAACATACGCCGCCTGCTGCTGGAGAACCTCTCCTCGGGCGACAGCTGCATGATAGTGGGCGACGTGAAGCAGAGCATCTACCGCTGGCGCGGCGGCGACTGGAACATTCTCAACGACATCGCCCGCGAGATGCTGCGCGTGTCCTTCGCCCCGCCGCTTGTCACCAACCGCCGCAGCCTCCCCGCCGTGGTGCGCTTCAACAACCGCCTCTTCCGCCGCGCCGCCTCCCTTACCGACGCCAACTGCGAGGGCGTTTACACGGGGCACGCCGCCGCGCTTTACGCCGATGTGGCGCAGGAGTGTCCCGAGGGGAAGGACGGCGGCTACGTGCGTGTGGCGTGCCGCGAGGGAAAGAAATTCGGGACGGAGGAGGCACTCGCCGACCTTGTGGCGCAGATACGCATGCTGCACGGGGAGAAAGGCGTGCCCTACTCAAAGATGGCCATACTTGTGCGGCGCAACAGCGAGGCGGCGGCGGTGGTGGGTTATTTCTCCGCCGGGGCACCGGACATCCCGGTGGTTTCCGATGAGGCCTACCAGCTCGCGGCCTCCGACTCCGTGGCGCTTGTGGTGTCCGCCCTGCGGTGGCTCGCCGAGGAGCAGTCCGGTGACAAGGGCGGTGAGGACGGCGGCGCGGAGGGTGACGTGGAGAAAACCGCCGGCAAAGCACGCCGGCGCTGCAGCAAGGCACTCTATTGCGCCGCCAAGTCGTACGCCGCGATACACGGCGGCGGCGAGCCCGACATGGAGCGCGTGCGCCTCCACGCCCGTGATATTTTGCCCGCCGCGCTTTTTGACGAGCGCGCGCGCCTGCGCCGCCTGCCGCTGTACGAGCTGTGCGAGCGGCTCATCGCCCTCTTTGGTCTGGGCGGGGAGGAAGGGCAGCAGCGCGGGCAGCAGGTGTACCTGTACACGCTGCTTGACGGCGTGCTGGAATTTTTGGAGGACAACCCCTCCGACCTCGCCGCTTTCGCCGCCTACTGGGACGACTCGCTGAGCCGCCGCAGCATCCCCACCGACGGCGCGGCGGAGGGCGTGGCGGTGATGACCATACACAAGTCCAAGGGTCTCGCGGCGCACTCGGTTTTCATTCCTTTCTGCGGCTGGGAACTCAACCGAGGGCAGGGAGACTCGACGAAATGGTTTTCCACGGACTCTTTCCCCGCGCCGTACAACTTCCTGCCCGTCTACCCCGTCTCGTCGAGGCAGAAAAGTATTGTGGAGGCGTCGCACTTCGCGGCGCAGCTTGCGGCGGAACGGGAACAGGAGCGCATAGACAACCTCAACACGCTGTACGTGGCGTTCACCCGCGCGGAGTGTAACCTCTACATCTGGACCGCGCCCGGAAATGGCAAAGGCACCACCGTGACCGACCTGCTTGCGCCCGCGCTGCAGGCCATGACCGAGCCGGAGGAATGGGCGGAGGATAGCGGCTGCGCCCCCGACGGCACGCCTTACGGCACGCTCACGGCGGAGGAAGTGCAACCGGCGGAAACGGCCGGCGCGGACGGTGCGGAGGACGGGGAGACAACGCAGTACACGCTCTATGTGAGCGGCGAACCGCAGGGCTTCACGCGAAAGGAGGAGCGGCGGACGGACAACCCGCTCGACATCCACCCCGACGAACTGCCGGTGTCGCTGCACGCCGAGGGCGTGCCCGCAGTGGAGTTTGTGCAGAGCAACCGCGCCAGCGAGTTTCTCGCCGCCGACGGCAACGGCGATGAGGACGTGCGTGGCAGTTACATCAGCCGGGGCAACCTGCTTCACCGCGTCTTCTCCGCCATCGGGTGTGCGGATGACGCGCCCGCCGCGCTGCACGACCTCGCCCTGGAGGGCGTCTTCGCCGGACGGCGCGAGGAGGAGGAGGTGGCCGCCCTTGTGCGCAAGCGCCTCGCCTCGCCCGAGGCGGCGGACTGGTTTGACGGCTCGTGGCGCGTGCTGACGGAGTGCTCCATCCTTACGCGTGACGCGGACGGTGTGACGCGCCAGCTGAGGCCCGACCGCGTGATGACGCGCGGGGAGGAGACGGTGGTGGTGGACTTCAAGTTCGGGCGGCGGCGCGCCGAGCACCGCGACCAGGTGGCGGGCTACATGCGTCTGCTGCGCGAGATGGGGATGCCAGGCGTGCGCGGCTACCTGTGGTATGTGTACGTCGGGCAGACCGAGGAGGTGACTGCGTGAGGCGCGGTGTGACGTACCGCTTCCCCCTGCGCTGCGGATGTGTAACGGCCATCCCGCCAGCCCAAGCGGGCGTGATGGCAAGGCAACGGAGTGGCAGTCCCTCCGCGCGTGGCAATTCGCGCGGAGGGACTGCTTTTGTGTGCGTACGTCCCGTGTCCGCACGCGGTATTTCTGCGGCTTTTGGGGGCGCTTTCACGGGTGCGTGTAGGTGCTTGGTGTGTGAAGAACTGTAAAAAATGCGGCTTGCGCGGCGGGACGCGGAGCAAAAAGTTTATGAAAGTTTAACGGTGTCCGACACTGGCGGCGGGCGCGTTTGAAGCAAGTCGGGCTTCAGTGACAAGATACCGCGGCACTTTGAAGGCCAAGCCGCACCCCAGTGACAAGATACCGCGGTATCCCG